>JANXMD010000666.1 GCA_025354845.1 Verrucomicrobiota bacterium
TCGTGAAGACCGATATACTGGGTGTGTTCGCGCATCCCGACGACGAGACCGGCATGGCTGCCACGCTCGCTGCGTACGCCCTCGGTCAACACGCTCGGATCGTCAACGTGTACTGCACGCGCGGTGAAGGCGGCGGCAACATGGTTGGAACCCATCTTGGCCCTGCGCTTGGAATTCTGCGCGAAGCGGAATTGCGCGACTGCCTCGCGGAGCTGGGCGTGAAGCGCTGCTACTTCCTCGACAAGGCGGACTTCGCGTACACCGAGAGCCTGCGCATCACGCTGGAGAAATGGGGCAATGAGGAAACGCTCGGCCGGCTGGTCCGATTGGTCCGCACGCTGCGACCGGAGGTCATCGTGACCATGAATCCGGCACCTGTTCCCGGTCAGCATGGCAATCACCAGGCCGCGGGTGTGTTCGCGATCGAGGCCTTCGATCTCGCGGCCGATCCCACCTGGTTTCCCGAACAGATCACGCAGGAAGGCCTGCATCCCTGGCAGGCCCGCAAGGTGTACCTCACCGGTTCCGTGGGTGACGCGCCACCCACCGTGACCGTGGCGGTCGATCAACCTCTGCCCGATGGCAGGACCCCGGCCACCGCCGCGGGCGTCGCGTTGTCCCATCACCGGTCGCAGGGATTCGGTTCCTTCGCCAACGCGCCGTGGCTCCGCCGTGCGCAAGGCTTCACGCTGGTCAAATCCGTGCTGCCGTTTCCCAAATCGGAAACCAACTTCCTCCAGGGTCTTCCCGTTGCCGGCGACTTGCCTTCACGCGTCCTCGGGCCGGGCGATGGGGTCACCAACCGGGGCGTCGCCATCGAGTTCGCGGCGCGCGCCGCGCTTGAGGGATACCAGTCGTGGATCCACGCCGAACGCATCGAACACGTCGCGGCCAACCTCATCACCGACCTCCCCGTGGTGGCTGGCGAACCCAACGACGTGTACCTCTACCTCTACAATCCGACGCCGGTCGGCGTGAATCGCAACGTGCGCTTTGATCCACCGACCGGTTGGAAAGCCGACTACAGCGACATCATCGTCCGCTTCTCACCCAACCTCACCAATCGGATGCGCGTGCTGATCACGCCGCCCGCGGGCCGCCCGGCGGACGCCGAACTCCGGGTCACTTCGCAACTCGAACCGACGGACACCCGTCTCGTCGCGCGGCTGCACCCGGTGCCCCGGCTCGACCTTCCCCGCGTCACCACCCCACTCACCGTGGAAGGCGGCGAAACCAGTGCCGGGTGGGCCGACTTGCCCTCGCACGAGATCGCCCCCAGTTTCACCTGGCAGGGCACCGTACGCGACGCCGCTGATCTCTCGGCGAGATTCCGTGTCGCTCACGACGGCACGAACGTGTTTGTGGAGGTACGGGTCACCGACGATGTGGTGGTGAGCAACATCGCCCCCGATGACATCAAGGGCCACTGGCGGAGCGATTCCGTCGAGCTGTGCTTCGATCCCGCCGCCGGCGCCGAACACACGCTTGGGTGCTACAAGCTCGGTATCTTTCCCTTCGATGCCACCGGTAAGGTCCGCGCCGCGCGCGACGCCGATGCCAACCCCGGACCGATCGAATCCTCCGCACCCGGTACGCGCATCGCCTCCTGGAAAACCGCTGACGGATATGCCATTCGGGCGTCCATTCCATTGTCCGAAATCGGATTCAAACCCGCACCCGACAACGGTCGCCTCGGGTTCAACGTGCTGGTGTACGACGGGGACAAACGCGATGCCGCCCCGGGCGAGAACATCAACAAGTCGCGGATCGCCTGGTCGCCGCGCCCCGGCGTCCAGGGCCGCCCAGAGGATTGGGGCCGTGCCGACTTCAAGTAGGGGCCTGCACCGCGGCTCGATTCCTCCTAAATCTCCTCGGTAGGGCGAACCTCCCGGTGAGCCGGGTAGACGGACGCGCTCTATTTCGCCCCGTTGCGTCCCGGCCGCCCTCTACACACCCGCTCGGCAAAGCCTCGCGCTACCAGGTGACAGCGCGATCGGTAGGGCGAACCTCCCGGTGAGCCGAGTGGGCGGATGCGCTCTTTTTCGCCCCGTTGCGTCCCGGCCGCCTTCTGCGCAACCATTCGGCAGAGCCCCGCGCTACCAGGTGACAGCGCGATCGGTAGGGCGAACCTCCCGGTGAGCCGGGTGGACGGATGCGCTCTTTTTCGCCCAGTGGCGTCCCATCCGCCTTCTGCGCAACCACTCGGCAGAGCCCCGCGCTACCGATTCGACCAGGCCCATCCCCTCAGAATCTCTGGTTCGAATTTCCGTTTTAGGTTCACCCGCCGATGCAGCTCATCGTCCGTGCCGGTTGAACGAAGTCCGCGCGACCAATTCGGTGGCCGGCCTCCTTGCCGAGCACCAATTCAATCAAGCGTGCGGCGATTACTGCATCCGACGCGCCCCCACGAAGCAGCGACATCAAATCGTGTTCGTGCAGGCTGAAGAGGCACGTCCGCAGCTTCCCATCGGCGGTGACGCGGATGCGATTGCAATGGCCGCAAAACGGTTCGGTCACCGGCGCGATGATGCCGACCTCCCCGCGCCCATCGGCGAAGGCATAGCGCCGGGCGGTCTCCGAGGGATTCGTGGCGCTATCGATCGGCACCAGATCAAACCGCTTCCGCAATCGCTCCAAGATCTCGCGGCCCGGGACCACCAGATCGCGCTGCCAGGCGTGACCGGAATCCAGCGGCATAAACTCGATGAATCGGAGCGCCAAGTCCCGCTCCCGGGCGAAGTCCACCAAGGGCTCAATCTCGTGATCATTCATGCCGCGAATGACCACCGCATTCACCTTCACCGGCGCGAATCCGAGCGCCTGGGCCTGGGCGATCGCCTGGTGCACCTCGGCCTGACCGTCGCGACCGGTCATCTTTTTGAAATTGGCGAGATCCAGCGAATCCATGCTGAAGCTGACCCGCTTCAACCCAGCTTCCCGAAGTGCGACGGCATGACGCGCAAAAAGGAATCCATTGGTGGTCATGGCCACATCTCGGATTCCGGGAACGGCGGCCACGCGAGCGATCAACTCGGGCACCGATCGGCGCAGCAACGGCTCACCGCCGGTGATGCGAATCTTGTCCACCCCGAGGGAGGCGGCGACCCGCACCAACCGCTCGATCTCCTCGTAGGTCAACAGGCGATCCCTCGGCTTCCACTCGTAGCGAATTGGCTCCAGGGAAAACGGCTTTGGATTTCGCACCGCGTCGAACCGGGAGCGGTAGAAATTCGCGGCCTCCTCAGTTTCGGGCAGGCAGTAGAGGCAGCGGAAATTGCAACGGTCGGTGATGCTGATCCGAAGATCGCGCATCACCCGGCCGTGTGAATCCCGCAGTTCGCCAACGTTCATCCAGGCGGACGATAGCGTGCGAGCGCCGAAGCACCAGTGCGGGAATCCTCAGAGCTCTGGTAAGGTCCCACCGGTCCCTACCCACTCACTTGGCCGCCGGGGCGTTGGTCGAGGTGCTGACCTTGGCCGAGCCGTCGGTGCCGACCTCGGCCTTGATTTCGACCGCGGTGTTGGTGGTCTTCGGTCCCGGGGACTTGATGCCTTCGACCAGCAGTTGCGCGCCCTTCTTCTCAAAGCCATACAGGCCGCGACGGATGAAATCGAGCCGGGTGCGGATGCTCAGTTCCTCCTTCAGCTTCTTCACCTGTTCGCGCAGAACGGCGAGGTCGCTAAACTTCTTCTCCAATTCCGCCTTCTCGGCCATTAGGCGCTTCAACTCCTTCTTGAGCAATTCACGATCCCCCTCGCTGGCGGCCAAGCGACGCTCGGTCTCCTTGATCTGCCCGCTCAGGCCGGTGATCTGCGTGGTGAGCCCATCCATCTTGTGGGTGAGTTCATCCTTTTCCCCCTCCAGTTCGGTGATGCGGGCGTTGCGCTTGTCGATCTCCGCCTTTGCCGCCTCGGACGCCGCCTTGGCCTCGGCTTCGGTCTTCTGGAGCTCAGCGGTCACGGAGGTCCACTTGTTGGAAACCGTGCTCAGCTCCGTCTCTCGCTGAGTGAGATCCGTGTTCAAGCGGGCATTCACCGACTTCTGGTCGGTCAGTTGGACGGTGGTCTGGACGAGCTCGTTGGACAGAGAGCCGATCCGGGATACCGCCAACTCGTGCTGTTGAGTCGACTGGTGGCTCGTGATCACCCATCCGGTCGCCAGGCCGGCGATTCCGAGGGCCAGAAGGATAATCAGCGTCTTGGAGTTCATAGTTGCAGACTCACCCTGCGCACGAGTGCGCCGCTTGGCAAGTGACGGACCAACCCGTCTTGCGATACGACCAATTCAGGATACCCTGCATTCATGGAGATTCCGGATCGGGCCGGAGTGATGATTCTAGGGAGCTGCAACCTGTTCCCTGGTTCGATGCTGCCGCTGTTCATTTTTGAACCGCGGTATCGCACGATGCTGGCTGAATCCGTCGCCGGGAACCGGATGTTCTGCATTGCCATGCAACAACCGGACACCGAACGGGAGACTCCTTGCCGAATCGCCGGCCTGGGTCTCGTGCGCGCCTCGGTGCAGAACGAAAATGGAACCTCGCATCTGGTTCTGCTGGGCCTCACCCGGGTTCGGCTTGGAAAACTGATTCGGTCCAAGCCCTACCGGCAACACCACATCGAACCCATTTCCATCGAGGATCCGGACAGCTTGGCCGCCGAGGCGCTGGCCGAGCGCACGCTGGATCTCGTGGAGCAGCGGCTTCGGGTCGTGGCCCATCTCCCCGCGGCCCTCCTCCAACCCCTCGTCGCCTCAGCCTCACCCGACGGAACGGTGGAGGTCGGCGAGTGCCTCCGCGTCCTGCGCAGCATCGAATGCTTGGGCGCACGCGCCGATCTCATTGCTTCCCTGCTGATTCGTGATGGGGAACCACGCCAGGTCCTGCTCGAAACGCTCGACGTCGAGGAACGGCTACGGCTTCTGAACCGATTTCTCTCGGCCGAGATCACCCGGCCGCGCAAGGATCCTGGCCAATGAATCCGCCGCCGCTGCCCGAGGATGAACTCGGTGAAGCCTCCATGGAGAAGATCTACTCCGCACTCTTCGATCAGCTGATCACCGGACATTCGCAGATGGCGCTGATGCTGATGGGCAAGCTGCCCAACCTTCACTCGGGCGAAAACGAGGAACCCAATCTGGAGGCGGCGAAGATCTTCATCGACCAGTTGGAAATGCTGGAGGTGAAAACCAAAGGCAATCGGTCGGAGCCGGAATCGATCCTGCTGCGCGACGTCCTTACCCGGGTCCGGACAGAATTCGCCACCATGCTGGAGGCGCAGATTTCCGAGTCGGGTGCCGGCGCGGAACCTCCCGCCCCCTCTGGCAGCACCGCCGCCTGATCTGATCTGATCACCCTGCACGGGGATGGCGTCCGCACTCGCGCCCCGCTATCGTGTCTCCATGAATCGAAGGGCGGCCCTGGCCGCTGCGGCGGCGGGAGTCGCCATGTGGCTGTCGGGATGTCGTCCCGGCAGCACCGACGCCGAATCCCCCTCCGGCACCCTCGCCGTGGACTCGGTCCGGATCGCCTCCCGCCACGGTGGCCGGGTTACCCAGATCCCGGTCCACGAGGGCGATCGCGTGTCCTCCGGCGCCCTGTTGATCGAACTCGAGGCGCCGGAATTGCTGGCGCGACGGGATCAAATTCGAGCCAGCTTGGCGGAGCTCGAATCGGGGCCGCGTCCCGAGGAGATCGCCGAGGCGCGGGCCACCACGGAGGCGTTGGCAAGCGAGTCCGAGTGGGCCGCGACGGAACGCCGCCGTGCCGAGGACCTGTTCGGCCGCAAGACCATTTCCGAAACCGAGCGCGATCGTGCCGTCATCCACGCCACGACCGCCTCCAAGTCCGCCGCCAGCGCCAAGGCACGGCTGGATCTATTGCTCGCGGGCACGCGTCACGAACGGATCGACCTGACACGGGCCCAACTTGCCGAAGTCGAGGCCCAACTCCGGGAACTGCGTCTCACCGCCCCTTCCGCCGGGACGATCGAGGTGATTTCCGTGAAGCCGGGGGACGTGCTGGAACCCGGCCGCGACGGCCTCACACTCCTTCTCGACGACTCGCTTTGGATCCGTGTGTACGTGCCACAGACCTGGCTGGGAAAACTGGCAACCGGACAGGCGGTTTCCCTCCGCCCGGATGCCTACCCGGGCCGCACCTTTCCCGGCACGGTCGCACAGGTGGCCCGCGAGGCGGAATTCACCCCGCGAAACGTTCAAACGCCATCCGATCGCGTGCAGCAGGTCTTCGGTGTGAAAATCCGCGTCCCCAATGCAGGCCATGAACTGCGCGCCGGAATGACCACCGAGATCCTGGCCCCCGACCGCCCTCAGCGCCCGTGACGCCCGTCCCCTCCACCCTGACGGCCGCCGCACCTGCAAATTTTGGGGGGCCAATGATTTGTTGCGACGCCCTGACCAAGCGCTTTGGCAACTTTACCGCGGTGGATCACGTTTCCTTTTCGGTTCCGCAAGGCAGCATCTTCGGATTCCTGGGGCCTAACGGCTCGGGCAAATCGACGGTGATCCGCATGCTCTGCGGCCTTCTTGAACCCTCCTCGGGAACGGCATCCATCGACGGCATCGACGCCGCCCGTGACTCCGCAAAGATCAAGTCGCTGATCGGCTACATGTCGCAGAAGTTCTCGCTCTACGATGAGCTGACGGTCCACGAGAACCTCCAGTTCTATGGCCGCCTCTACGGCCTTTCTGGCGCTGCGCTGCAATCGCGCTATCGCGAACTGGTGACGCTCACCCACCTGGAACCGTATCTGAACCGGCGCGCCGGCTTGCTGTCCGGAGGGTGGCGTCAACGGCTGGCCATGGCCTGCTCGATGGTGCACCGGCCGCGGGTTTTATTTCTCGACGAACCGACCGCGGGCATTGATCCGGTGGCCCGGCGCGAATTGTGGGACCTGCTCTTCACCTTCGCCAGCCAGGGCATGACCTTGTTCGTCACGACGCACTACATGGACGAGGCCGAACGCTGTTCCGAAGTGGGCTACATCTACCTGTCGAAGCTCGTCGTGTGTGGCGAACCAGATCGATTGAAGGAACTGCCGGTGGCGAACCCGCCGGACACGCGGCGCATTGAACTCACCTGCCCTCATGCGATGACTGCCCTGCAGACCCTGCGTGGATTGGAGGGCATGCGTTCGGCGACGATTTTTGGCCAGTCGTTGCACCTACTCGCCGACACCTCACTGGATGAATCGCAACTACGGGAGGCGTTGAAGCGCGTCGGGATCGAGTCGGTGGACATCCGTCCCACCACGCCCTCGCTGGAGGACGTCTTCGTCGCCCTCACCGCCGAGCGGGAGGCCGCGTCGCCCTCGCAACCCGCCGCGTCATGATCCATCCCTTTCGCGGCCTGACCGCCATTCTGTACAAGGAGTTCCTCGTTGTGCTCCGGGATCCGCTGACGCTGTTCTTCATGCTGTTCCCGCCGATCATTGAAATGGTCGCCTTCGGCTACGCCCTGGACAACGACGTGAAGCACATGGCGACCGTGGTGCTCGACCAGGACCAAACCGTGGAGAGCCGTCAGGTGGTGGAACACTTCGTGAACACCCAAACCTTCCGCGTGACCGGCATCGTCCACTCGCCGGAGGAACTCGCGGCCAAGCTTCGGCGGGGCGAGGCGCACGTCGGACTTCAGATTCCGCAGGATTTCACCCGCAACCTCCACGCCGGGCACAGCGCCCACGTGCAGGTATTGATCGACGGATCCAGCTCGACCATTGCCGGATCGGCACTCAGCACCGCGGTCGCGGTCGCCCTTCGCGAGTCCCTGGCCGCTCTGATGACCGCCACCGGGAGGACCGAACTGCCGGTCGAGGTCCGACCGCAAATCCTCTACAACCCCGCCATGCGCAGTCCGAATTTCTTCGTTCCCGGAGTCATCGGCGTCGTGCTGCAGATCGCCACCACCTTCGCGACCGCGATGTCGCTCGTGCGCGAACGCGAGCGCGGAACTCTCGAACAACTCCTGGTGAGCCCGCTGTCGCGCTGGGGCCTGATGCTCGGAAAACTGTTCCCCTACCTGGTCATCGCCAGCCTCATGGCGTCGGGTCTCTATGCGATCATGTCGGGGGTGTTCGATGTGCCGATCGTGGGCAGCAAACTCTCGCTCGCAGCGGCCACCGGCATCTACATTTTCTGCCTGTTGAGCCTCGGCCTCCTGCTCTCCACCCGCGCCCAGAACCAGATGCAGGCGCTGCAGATGAGCATGGTGTTCATTATGCCGTCGGTGTTCTTCAGCGGATTCATTTTCCCGCGCGAAACCATGCCGGCGGTGTTTTGGTGGGTGGGCGCCTGCCTGCCCACGACCTACTTCATCGAACTGGCCCGAGCCATCATCCTGCGCGGCGCGAGTCTGTCCGAATTCGGACCGCATCTGGCGATTCTCACCGGTATGGGCATCGGTCTGTTTGGCCTTTGCATTGCGCGCTTCCGGCAGAAGATGGGCTGAAACCCACTCCAGGCGGATCAACCGATTTTCGGGAAGACCTTGCGGGCACCGCTCTGCTCCATCTGGCCGCGGGTGACCCCAATCTGGTTGCTGAGCTTCAATTCGTGCCAGAGCTGGGTGCCGGTGATCTCGCGACGCAGCAACGCGCGATACCGCGCCAGCGTCACCTCCACCTCGTCGGGCGTCTCATTGACGAACTCGACCCGGAACCGACGGACCCCCAGGGCCAACAACCGATCCGCCGATTCCGCACCGGTTTGTGCGCGGGCGTTGAAGACGGTGTTGCGACATCCGGCGTCGGCGCGAAGCGGATGCTCCATCCCAACCCGATCACGAAGCCGCACCTCATGACTGTCGCAGGGGCGGCCACAATTACTGTAGTCGGTTCCCTTTGAAAGGAAGGCACAGAACACACAGTGCTCCATGTGGAAGAGCGGCATGTGTTGATGCAGGGTCACGTCAAACCAGGCCGCCGGGGCAGACTGAAGCAGCGCCTCCAACTGCGCCAGATTGAGGTCGTAGCTCGCGGTCACATGCTCCACGCCATACCGCTGCATCAAGTATTCCGCGGTGAGTGGATTCGCGACGTTGAAGGAGAAATCCGCGGTTCGCCGGTCCGCGGCGAAAAACCGGAGATGGTCGTAGTTGCGAACCAAGTAACCGTCGGCATCGCACGAACGAACCTGGTTGAGAATCCATTCCTCACCCGGCTTGGTGACTCGCGGTGGTGCCACCCAGACCTCGCGTCGCGGCAGGGAACAGGTTCCGGTCTCGCGCACTATCCGGACTGCCTCGCGGTACTTCTTGGGATCGTCAAAATCGCAGTACAGCGTCGTCGCACCGCAGCGCAGTGCCGCCTCCAACTGAGGCAACGTCCGCACCAGTACGATAAGTGTGGGCTCGGCGGCCGAGGCGTCTTCGCCGGTCTCGGAGGCCGCCACCAACGGAACAGCTGCCCCGCTGTTGAGTGTCCAGCGATGAGGGACAGCGCGCAACGTCTCCAGGTGCACCACTGCGTCTCGACGGATCCGATTCAGCTCGCTCACCGGCAGGATGACCGCTCCCTCAAGGCGGAAATGAAGGGCGCCCAATTGAAAGGGCGTGCCACCGAGGCGACCGAGCGAGTCGCGGAGAGATTCCGCCGACAGGGGCCGCTTTTCCGCCGCCACCAGGGGCATCGTTGATTCGACCTGGACCACGTGACCTTCCCCATCGCGCAGCACCAGGGTCAGCGGACTCCCCACATGTCCATGCACCTCCATCTCCACCGGACGGGTCCACTTGAGCGAATCCCCCTCAAAGGTGCGCCGCACCTCCCGATCCAGGGCCGGATCATTGGTCTTCCACAGGCGGCATCCGGGCTGGATTCGCAGAAAATCCACCGCGCCCGTGCCAAAAGTCAGCGACGTCGAACCCGCCCGGGTCTCCACGGAATACACCCGCCCGCCTTCCTCCTTTTCGTCCGGACGGCCGGCATCGAAGACCACCCCATCGCCCGGTTTCAGCGCTCCCTCCAGGCGAAGGGAAACACGGTCGCGATCCACCCGCGAAACCTCGCCCAGATACACGCCGCGCTTCTTGCCAAAGCGTGCGTGGGCTAGCTCCTGGTTGTTGATCCCGCGAAACCATCCGGTGTAGAGGCCACGCGAGAAGGCCATTTCCAGGGCGTAACGATCTGCTTCCGAAGTGGCCGATGTCGCCGTCAATGGAGTGGCTAAACGGTCGAGGGCCTGCCGATACACGCGGGTAATGCTCGCCACGTATTCGGCCGACTTCAAACGGCCTTCAATTTTCAGCGACGCCACTCCCGCGGCGACCAAATCGGGCAGCACGTCCAATCCCGAAAGATCCTGCGGACTCAACAAATACCGACGGTCGCCAAGCGGGACGGTCTGGCCATCCGAGATGAGCTCGTACGGCATCCGGCAGGCCTGTGCGCACTCGCCACGATTGGCACTGCGACCACCGAGCGCTTCGCTGGTGAGACACTGACCCGAATACGCCACACACAACGCGCCGTGGACGAATACCTCGAGCGGAAATCCGGCCGCCCCCACGCCGGCCTGAGCGGCCCCGGCGTCGAGTGCCTCGCGGATCTGGCGGATTTCCTTCAACGAATTCTCCCGCGCCAGCACCACCAGGTTGCAGCCGAGTTCCTGGGCGAAGTCGACGCCGGCAGGACTGGTCACCGTCATCTGCGTGGAGGCGTGGATGGGAAAATCCGGCGACAGCGTGCGAATCAGCCGGCAGATCCCGATGTCCTGCACGATGGCCGCATCCACCCCGGCGGCGATGATGCTCCGAAGATACTCGGCGGCCGACACCAGTTCGTCGGCGAACACCAGCGTGTTGAAGGTCACATACCCACGCACGCCGCGCCGGTGCAGGAACGCCATGAGTCCCGGCAGGTCGGCCTCGGTGAAATTGTGGGCCCGCATGCGGGCGTTGAAGCGGTCCAGACCGAAGTAAATCGCATCGGCTCCGTTCTCCACCGCCGCGCGGGCACACTCCCAATCGCCCGCGGGCGCGAGCAGCTCGGGCAGGCGCACGGAGGTGGCTCCCGATCGGGCCGCGCTCGCGGTCGGAGTCGGAGTCGGAGGGGGGGGCTGCGTGAGGGTGTCGATGGCGCTCAATCCAGCCCGACTAAACACCACCAGAGGCCGGAAACAAAGCCTGCAGGAGCAGAAGTCCAACCAGGGATCGATCCGCATCCCCAGGAACGAGGCGAATCTCCTGATGGTAAGGTGGCCCGCGCTCGGGAATAGGATTGTCGGCGGAGCGACCGGCCGGGTCGATTTGTCGCCATGCCGGCGATCACCAACCCTACGGCATCAGAGCCCCGGGAGGGGCGGTATCCTTGTAGCCCCGCCAACCACAATCCGTTCGAGCCCCAGCGGGGCGGCATCGTCAGGAATCGTTTTCACCCGATGATGTCGCCCCTGACGGAGCTGGCGCATTGCACAGATTTCGTTTCTACAACGATGACGCGCCGACGGTGCTCCACCTACCGACTCCCTTCTACTCGGTGCGCAGCGGTCAGTTGGGATGCCATGGCGCGTCCACCAGGACAGAAACCGCCTACACTTGTGTCAATAGGTGGGTGACCCCTTCGACTCGATGAAAACGCCGGCACCGGTGGAGCCGGTCACGTCATCGTCCCTGGTGACCAGGACCAGGACAGCGGGAGGTGGCCTTGGTCCTCCGCCTCACCGGGCGTCGTTCTGAAAGACTTGCGTGGCCGTTTTAAGAAACAAGTCGCGCGCGGCCCAGAGGTCAGGACCCGTGCATTGGATCATGAACACGGTCACCATTCCATTGGTCGGGTTGACGGACAAATCCGTGCCATACGCGCCGTCGTGCCCAAACATCCCGTTGCGCAGATGATAGCCGAGGCTGTAGTTGATCTTGGTCGTTCCGGTTTGTTCTTTTCGCAATTCCTCCATTGCGGCATGAGACAGGTAGCGTTTGCCGTCCAGTTCGCCGTCGTTGGCCAGCAGGAGTCCATAGCGCAGAATATCGTGCATGGTGGAGAACAGGCCGCCGCCCGCCTCAGGAAAACGATGCACGCGATCGCTGTAGGGTTTGGTCAGGTATCCAATGCTGCCCTTGGCGTAACCGTTCTTTTCTTTGTTCGGACCGTAGGCTCCGGCGAGCCGGGCCACTTGCGCGTCACTGGGCCAGAACGTCGTTTCGGTCATGCCCAGCGGATCGAAGAATTGTTTCTGGAGGAAGTCTTCGTAAGCCATTCCGCTGACAACCTCCACGATGCGCGCGGCAATGTTCATGCCTTGATTGCCATACTGATATTTGTCGCCGGGCTGCCATTGGAGTGGACCGGTAACTGAACTGAGCGCGCGGACTTTCAGCGGCGTGCCGTCGGAACCGGTGGCTCGTTGCAACTCGGACATGCCGGTGAGGCCGCTGGTGTGGCTCAACACATGCCGCACCGTGACGGGGTGGGCCAAAGGTTTCAACAGGACGTGGGACGAATCCCTCTCCTCGATCACCATCCAGTTCGTGAGCTGTGGGATGAATTTCGCGACCGGATCGTCCAGGCGCACTTTGCCTTCGTCCGAGAGCATCATGATGGAAGCCCCGGCAAACATCTTGGTCATCGAAGCGATCCAGAACACGTTGTCTTCGGTAATGGTTTTCTTCGCCTCCACATCCGCATAGCCGAGCGAATTCTTGAAGTGAACCTTGCCACTCTTGTCTGCGATGAGGCTGACGACGCCGGCCAATTTGTAGCTGTCCAAATAGGGTTTCAGTGCGGCCGTCACTTCGGGACTGGCCGGCGGCTCGCCTGCGGTGACGGCGGCGTTGTAGATGGCGACAGCAACGACCAACAGCGCATGCAGGTGTCTTATCATGGAGTCTATGTGAAGGCTGGCGGCTGAGTCCTAATGGAGCAAGCGAGTTTGGCTGCACGAGGATTCTGATAAATCGTTTCGAGGACCCTTATTAATTCCTCCCGGCCGCAGGGCGTGCTAGGTCAGATCTGAATGGCGTTTAGATAAGGCTCAGATGCCATGCGACCCCACTGGTACCTTTGCATGAAGATGCGGATGATCGCTACGAGTTGTCCCTGCGATTCCTTGGCCACCACTCCGTTCGCGCCCGCCTTTTGCGCTGAAAGGATGTCGGCGAAGGTCATCAAATCGTCGCTACTGGCTGGAATTTGGATTTAGACGCTTCGCGAAAAGAAAGCACTCCGGTTCAGTTCAAAGCCCTGGGTCCACCCGCGCCCAGCCGGCCCGGAACGGGACGGTGGAATTCAATCCAAGGCGGCTGGCCTTGGGCGTGAGCAGGCGGTCGAAGTCTTCCGGGGAACGGTTCAAAGCCATCCGATAAGCCATCAGCTTTGGCTCGGCACTTTCCGTCGCCGCCGGCGTCAGCGTCGGCGTCGGCTCAAGTTGCTCGGCCAATTGCGACGGCGATGCTGGCGGACGGGGCTGCATCAGCCCGGCGGCGAGCAGGAGGCCGAATGCAGCGGCGCCGGCAAGCCGGA
>JANXMD010000700.1 GCA_025354845.1 Verrucomicrobiota bacterium
CGAATACGAGGCGCTGTAGTTTTTCGCTCGGGAGACCCTCGCTTTCCCGCTGGCCAAATGGGCCAGGCCTGCCATTAGTCAGGGAAGTATGAATCCCCTCTCGACGATCCAGGAGGCGGCGGCGCGTACCGCGGTCAGGAGCCGATGGCTTCGAGGATGGGAGGGCTTGTGGCGTGGATTCCTGGCCGGTGCTGCGGTGTACACCGTCGCCCTGGCGTTGTGGAAGTGCCTGCCGATTCCCTACCAGGTGGTTTCCGGGGCGGGAATTCTTGGTCTCCTCTGCCTTCCCGTCGGATTTCTGTTGGGATTCCGCAAGCCGATGTCCACCGAGCAGGCGGCTCGATGGCTGGATCAGAAGCACGGACTGAAGGAGCGCCTCTCAACTGCTTTGGAACTCGGTCGGCTGGGGAAGGCCGGCGGTCCAAGTGAATCGAGCTGGCAGCATCTCGTGGTCTCTGATGCCCAAGCCGCAGTGGCCGGACTTGACCCCAAGGCCCTGCTTCCGCTGCGACTGCCAAAGCGCTCCCATTGGGTCGCCGGAACCCTGGCGATCGCGGCGACGCTGGGATTTGTCCCCGAATTTCGCACCAAAGCGCACGTTCAGGACACGAAGCAGGCCGAGGTGATCAAAGAGGTCGGAACCCAACTTCAGGCGCTCACCAAGCGGAGCCTGGAGCATCGTCCGCCCGCCATGGAACCGACGCGCAAGGCGCTCGAGGAAATCAAGGAGCTCGGCGCGCGGTTGCAGTCCGCTAAGCTGACCCGTGAGGACGCCTTGAAAGATCTTTCCAAGGCCACCGATCAGATCAAGCAGGACGCCCTCAACCTGGCCAAGAATCCCGCTCTCCGGAAGATGGAGCAAGCCGCCCGGACTCCTTCCGGCAGCCAGGATGAATCCCGCACCGGGATGCAGAAGCAGATGGACGCCCTCCAAAAGCAGATGGGCAACCGCGACGCGTCGCCGGAGAAGGCGGAGAGTCTTCAGAAGGAAATGGACAAGTTGAAGGAGGCCGCGAAGGGACTCGCCGGCGATAATTCTTCGCAGGCGCAGGCCCAACGGAAACAACTTGAACAGATGGCGTCCGACCTGGCCCGGAAGGCCGAGAGCATGGGCATGCCCCTGCCGGATCTTCAGGAGGCCGCCGCATCGCTCAGCCAGGCCCAGATCGAGCAATTCCTCAAGAATCTCGACGCCGCCAGCCAGGATTTGTCAAAGATGGCCGATCTGTCGCGGATGATGTCCCAGCTCCAGAAACAAGTGGAAAAGACCGGCAAGGACCTGGCCGAACAACTCAAAAACGGTCAGGCGGAGGCGGCGATCCAATCGCTGCAGAAAATGATCGACGCCCTGAAGCGCGGCGAGTTGCCGACGGATCAGATGGCGAAACTTTCCGACGAATTGAACCGCGCCCTGAAACCGGCGGAACCCTACGGCAATGTCTCCGATCACTTGGCCAAGGCCATGAAGGCGGCGCAGAAGGGGAGTCCCGGGGATCGCGGCGAGGCGACGGCTGCTCTGGCCGCCGCCCAGAAGGAACTCAAGGAGCTTATGGACCAGATGGCCGACGCCCAGTCCATGATGGCCACGCTCCAGAGCCTTCAGCGCGCCCAAATGGCAGTGGGCAACTGCAAGAGCTGGGGCCAGTGCAATAATCCCAAGATCGGCATTAGGCCAGGAAAGGGAGGCAAGGGCGTTGGGACCTGGAGGGAGTCCTCGGCTTGGGACCAGCCGGACGAGTTGACCGAACTTTGGGACAACATCGGCCTCAACCGCCCCGATGTCGCAGGGAAGGGACGTACCGAGCGCGACACCTCCCTCCCTGACACGCTGGTGCCCACCAAGGTCAAAGGCCAGATGCAGCCCGGGGGCGCCATGCCCAGCATCACGCTCAAGGGATTGAGCATCAAAGGCGACAGCAAGGTTGCCTACACCGAGGCGGTCTCTGCCGCGCAGTCGGAGGCGCAGGCCGCCCTCAGTCAGGATCAGATCCCCAAGGCCTACCGGGGCGCGGTCCGGGACTATTTCGACGATCTCAAGAAGTGATCGTTGAGACTGGGCCCACTGTTTCTTCCGCGCCGGAGGATTCCAACTCTCCAGTTGTCTTCTCTGGGTTTGAAGACTTGAGCCCGGGGAGCAAAGGCCTGGGGCTCGACCGTGTGCGTGCTTTTTTCCGCCTCCACCTCGAGGTTGGATTCCCGGTTCAGTCAGCACTTGCTCCGGAGGTTTATAGCTGTAAACTTTCTCCGAGCCCGGAAAAATTGAGTCACGATGGAACTCCTTTTGGGGACAGCGTTTGACTTTCGTTTTGTCGGTCCCTTAACTCTCGCGCACTTGTCCCCCGTTGGCGCATGAGTCCGACGGGGGTTCTTGGATATTGAAAGGCCGATTGTGGCAGCCAAAGACGACTATTTGATCGATACAATGCTCGACATGGGTTTGCTGACCCACGAGCAGGTGGAGTCCGGGCGTGCCGAGGCCGAGGCGGCCGGAGAGGGGGTGCTTGACACTCTCGTCAAATCGGGCTCGCTCGAGCCGTCCACTGTGGTGATGGCCAAATCGACGTATTTCGGCGTCGAGGCGGTGACCGTTTCCGATCTGCGGATTGGCGACGAATTGATCTCACTCGTGCCGCGTCACGTGGCCCGCAAGTTCAACGCCATTGCCGTCGGACAGGGCGAAACCGGCGGTGTGGTGGTGGCGATTTCCGATCCGTCCGACATCGACGCGATCGACGGCCTCCGCCATGCGCTCAACCGCGATATTGAGCTGCGGGTCACCAGCCTGCAGGACATCGAGGCCTCGCTGGACAAATATTACGGCGGTGCCAATTCCGGTCGTGATGACGGCGGCATTGGCAAGATGATCCAGGACATCACCGAGGGGGAGGTCGAAGTCGGGATGCTGTCGGGCAACGTGGACGACGATGGCGCCGCCGTCGATGCCGACGCCCCGATCATCAAGCTGGTAAACCAGGTGATTGTGGATGCGTTCAAAAAGCGCGCGTCGGACATTCATCTTGAGCCGCTGGCCAAGCGGTTTCGCCTCCGGTTCCGAATTGACGGCAATTGCGTCGAGCAACCCGACCTGCCCAAGCGCCTACAGGCTCCGATCATCGCCCGCCTCAAGATCCAGGCGGCCATGAGCATCGCCGAGCGCCGCATTCCACAGGACGGTCGTATCCAAGTCCCGGTCGGTGGCAAGACGATCGACCTTCGCGTCAACTGCCTCCCCACCCAGCACGGTGAGTCGATCGTCATGCGTATTCTCGACAAGTCCGGCTTGAAGCTGGGCTTGAGCGAACTGGGCTTTTTCGCAGATGACCAGCAGACGTTCGAGCGGATCATCGGTCTGCCCGACGGCATCCTACTCGTCACCGGTCCCACGGGCTCGGGTAAGACCACCACGCTGTATTCCTGTCTCAACTACATCAACCGGCCTGACCGCAAGATCATCACGGTGGAGGACCCGGTCGAATACATGTTGGCCGGCATCAACCAGGTGCAGGTCCACGAGCACATCGGGTTCACCTTCGCGATGGCCCTGCGCTCGATGCTCCGTCAGGCCCCGAACGTGATCATGCTGGGAGAAATTCGTGACTTGGAGACCGCCTCCATCGCGATCAACGCCTCCCTGACCGGCCACTTGGTCTTCTCGACCCTCCACACCAACGACGCTCCCAGCGCGGTTTCGCGTTTGATCGACATCGGTGTGAAGCCGTTCTTGGTGGCCTCGTCGGCGAGGTGCCTCATGGCCCAACGACTCGTTCGCAAAATCTGCAAGAGCTGCGGCGGCCCGCACGTTCTGAACGAGTCCGAGCTCGAAATGATCGGCATGACGTCCGAGCAGGTGACGAGCGCGACGCCTCGCAAGGGTCGTGGATGCCCGGAGTGCAACAAGACGGGGTGCAAGGGCCGCTTCGGCATCTTCGAGATCTTCACGATTCAGGACGAGGCCCGGAAGATGATCTTCGAGAAGGTCCCCTCCAACGTGTTGCGCGCGAAGGCGCGTGAGATGGGCATGCGGACTCTGCGTGAGGACGGAATTCGAAAGGTGCTGGCCGGCATGACCACCGCCGAAGAAGTGATCAAAGCCACCGTTACCGATCATTAAACCGAACCGGATGGTCAAGAACCTGCTAATCAAGTCCTGAACCCTCCCGATTCCACCCAACCCTTTTAGAAAGTCGCCATGTCCTACCAAATGTCCGATCTGTTGCAGTTGATGGTGTCCGAGGGCGCCGCCGACCTGCACATTCGCGTGGGCATCCCGCCGGTCATCCGCCTGCACGGTATTCTTCATCGTGTCGAGGGCCCGGTGCTCAAGCCCGAGGACACGGAAGAGCTGATGCGCTCGATCACCTCCGAGGATCACATCCAGCAGATCCGCGAAAAAGGCGGCGCCGACTTTGGATTCGCATTCGGCGAACTGGCCCGGTTCCGCGTCAGCGCCTTCAAGGAGAAGGGCAACTTCGCCCTCGTTCTCCGCCAGATCCCGAGCAAGTTGCTCACCATGGAGCAGATCGGCATCCCGCCAAGCGCCAAGGAGTTGCTCTATAAACCTCGTGGTCTGGTGCTCGTGACCGGCCCGACCGGTTCCGGCAAGACCACCACGTTGGCTTCGATGATCAACATCATCAACGAGGAGCGGGATGAGGCCCACATCATCACGATTGAGGACCCCATCGAGTATTACCACAAGCACAAGAAGGCGGTGGTCACCCAGCGCGAGGTGAACGTCGATGTGCCGAACTTCGCTGAGGCCCTCCGCCGCGCATTGCGTCAGGATCCCGACGTGATTCTGGTCGGGGAGTTGCGCGATCTGGAGACGATGGAAGCCGCCATCACCGCCGCCGAGACGGGTCACTTGGTGTTTGGCACGCTTCACACCACTGGTGCGGCCAAGACGATCGATCGTATCACCAACGCCTTCCCACAGAACCAGCAGGACCAGATTCGCATCCAGCTCTCGACCGTGTTGCAGGCGGTGATTTCGCAGTTGTTGGTGCCCCGCTGCGACAAGCCGGGCCGCGTCGCGATCTTCGAGATCATGGTCAACACCCCGTCAATCGCGGCGCTGATCCGTGACAACAAGACCTTCCGTATCCAGTCGGACATTCAGACCGGCGCCAAGTGGGGAATGGTCACGCTAGACAGCTTCCTGGTCGAGAAATGGCAGGCGGGATTGATTGCCGAGGAGGAAGTGATCACCAAGTCCCAGGACCCGACGACCATCCTGCAGAAGCTGCAGGAAATGAAGGCGGCGAAGGCCGAAGCAGAGGCTTCGGGACGCACGTCGTAGCCGTTCCCCGCCGAACTCAACCGATTCCCATTCAAGGCATCCCATGGCCGAAGCGATCAGCGATCCGTTGCTCTCCCTCATCCGGGAGCGTGGTCTCCTCGATGACCTCCAGATGGAGGAGGTGCAGCAGGAGCACATCCGCAGCGGCAAGCCCGTGTATCAGGTACTCCAGGACTACGGCCTGGTGGACATGGATTCGGTGCTGCAGATCATGGCCGATCAGCTTGGCACCATGGTGGTGTCGCTGAACGAGTCGGAGATCACCCCCGAGATCGTGGCCGCGGTGTCCCCGGAAAGCGCACGCATGTATCAGTGCATGCCGGTGGCGCTGTACGGCGACACCGTCCAGATCGCCCTGGCGGATCCGCTCAATCCAGCGGTGGTCGATGAACTCAGTTTCTCGATCAAGCTTCAGATCCAGCTCGTGGTTGCCTCGCCGGCTGACGTGATCAAGGCGGTCGACAAGTTCTACCCGGCGCAGGCCGCCGGCGGTTACTCCGACCTGCTGAAGGCGATGGGGGCGACCCACGACCTCTCCGACCTGGATGATTCGGTCTCCAAGGCGATGGTCATCGACGGTGCCGGCGGCGACGCGCCGATCGTCAAGTTCGTCAATCTGGTGCTCATGCAGGCCGTCCAGGACCGGGCGAGCGACATCCATTTCGAGCCGTTTGAGGACGAGTTTAAGATCCGCTACCGCGTGGACGGTGCGCTCTACGAGATGGCGCCGCCGCCCAAGAGCCTCGCGAGCCCGGTGACGTCACGCCTCAAGATCATGGCGAATCTGAACATCTCAGAGCGCCGCATGCCGCAAGACGGCCGCATCTCGGTGTATATCGCCGGACGTCAGATCGATCTCCGTCTCTCCACCCTCCCGACGGCTTTCGGCGAGTCGGTCGTGCTCCGCGTCCTCGACCGCAGCGCCACCAGCCTCGAATTGGAATCACTCGGATTCCCGCCGGCCATCCACAAGTTCGTCAACGAGACCATCAATCAGCCAAACGGCATCTTTGCGGTCACCGGTCCGACCGGCTCCGGCAAGACGACAACGCTTTACTCCTGCCTCCGTCGAATCAACACGATGGATTCGAAGCTCCTCACGGTCGAGGATCCCGTCGAATTCGACATTGAGGGCATCATGCAGGTGCAGGTGAACGAGGGCATGGGCATGACGTTCATGAAGGCCCTGCGCGCCTTCCTCCGTCAGGACCCCGACATCATCATGCTCGGGGAAATGCGCGATCTCGAGACAGCGCAAATCGCTATTCAGGCGTCGCTCACGGGTCACTTGGTGCTGTCCACCCTCCACACCAACGACGCGTCGGGTGCAGTCACCCGTCTCGTGGACATGGGTGTGGAGCCCTTCCTGATTTCCTCGACCTTGCTGGCCGTGCTGGGTCAGCGCCTGGTCCGCAAGGTTTGCGTGAAGTGCCGGACCCCGTTCGAGCCGACCGAATCGCAGCTGGGTCAGCTCAATCTGTCGCCCCACGACCTCGGCGACCGCGCCTTCTACTACGGCCGTGGTTGCCCGGTGTGCAACGACACCGGCTACAAGGGCCGAAAGGGAATCTACGAACTTCTGGTGGTCTCGGATCCGGTCCGAAACCTCATTAACGAGCGCGCTCCGACTGTGGTGCTCCGGCAGAAGGCCATCGAACTGGGCATGGTGACCATCCGCGATGATGGTCTCCGGAACATTTACGAGGGCGAAACGAGCGTGGAAGAGGTCTTAAAGTACACCTGAACGACTGAGCGAAAAGGACGGCTATGCCAAAGTTTAACTACGTCGCCATGGATGCGCGGGGCAAGGAGACCAAGGGTGTCCTTGAAGTCGGCAGCCAGGCCGACGCCATCAATCGTCTCAAGGAGATGGGCTTCTTCCCTACCAAGGTGATGGAGGCCGAGAAGCCCAAGGAGAAGAAGGCGTCCAAGGGCGGCGGCGGCGCGCCCAAGAAGAAGGGCGGCGGGCTCAATATCAGGATCCCCGGGCTGGGCGGTGGCGTGAAGTCGAAGGTCCTCAGTACCTTCACCCGTCAGCTCGCCACTCTGGTGGACGCCGGTCTCCCGCTCCTCCGTGGCTTGCGCGTGCTGGAAAAGCAGGAGCGCAATCCGGTACTGAAGGGCGTCCTCAACGATCTGGCCGCTTCCATTGAAGGCGGTTCGACGTTCTCCGAAGGTCTCGCGCAGCACCCCAAGGTCTTCAACAAGCTGTTCGTAAACATGGTCAAGGCGGGCGAACTCGGCGGTGTGCTCGAGGTCGTGCTTAACCGTCTGGCCGAGTTCATGGAGAAGGCGGAAAAGATCAAGGGCAAGGTCATCGCGGCCATGTTCTACCCGGCCGCGGTCATGACCGTCGCCATGGGCATCCTGGTGCTCCTCATGGTGGTGGTTGTTCCGAAGTTCAAACAGATCTTCGCCGACCTCTTGGGCGACGGTGGCATGCCGGCCTTCACGGAGTTCGTCCTGAAGTGCTCCGAAATCATCAAGGACTACACGGTCGTCTTCCCCGATTGGGCGGGCGGCTTTCCCGTTCCAGGTCCAGTGGTTGTCGGCCTGATCGTTTTTGTCATCCTGTTCAAGCTCAGTTTGAAAACCAAGAAGGGGAGATGGCTCTTCGACAAGTTCAAGCTGCACATGCCGGTGATCGGTTCGGTCATCAGCAAGGTGGCTATTGCCCGCTTCTGCCGAACTCTTGGTACCCTGGTCAGCTCCGGCGTTCCGATCCTTCAGGCGCTCAACATTGTCCGGGAGACTGCCGGTAACGTGGTGGTCGCCAATGCGGTGCAGATGGTGCACGAGAGCGTCAAGGAAGGCGAAACCATCACCGCTCCGCTGGAGAAGTCCGGAGTGTTTCCGCCCATGGTGATTTCGATGGTGGACGTCGGTGAGCAAACCGGCGCGCTGCCGGAAATGTTGCTGAAGATCGCCGACAACTACGACGA
>JANXMD010000727.1 GCA_025354845.1 Verrucomicrobiota bacterium
AGCACGGCGACCGTCAGAGCGGTGGCGATGTAGAACCAGATCGCGACGTACAGGTGCTTCTCCCGGCGGCGAATGATGGTGCCAAGCAAGTTTACCGTGAAGGCCACCCAGATGAGCGCGATGGCGATGTCGATGGGCCACTCGAGCTCTGCGTATTCCTTGCTGGTGGTCAATCCCAGCGGAAGGGTGATTGCCGCGGCGACGATGATCGCGTTCCAGCCCCAGAAATTGATCCAACTTAGGGCGTCGCTGAACATGCGTGCCTTGCACAGTCGCTGCAGGGAGTAGTAGATCCCCATGAACATGCCGTTGCCGACGAACGCGAAGATGACGGCGTTGGTGTGGAGCGGTCGGAGGCGTCCAAAGGTCACGAACTGGAGGCTCAGGTTGGCCTCGGGCCAGAACAATTGGATGGCGGCCAGCAGACCGGCACTCATGCCTACCAACCCCCAGATGACGGTGGCGATCGCGAAGGCTCGCACGATCCGGTTGTCGTATTTGAAGGACTCTATCTTCATTTCAAGTTTTCGGTTTCGGGTTCAGAAAGTCGGTTCACTGCTGCCGGCATCACGTCGTCTTCCCCCAGGATCCGCATCGCGGGAGTGTCGGTGTCCTCGAACTGGCCGCTTCGGACCGACCAGATGAACGCGAGGAGAAAGGCGCCGGCGAAGGCGAGACTCACGGGGATGAGTATGAGGATGACGTTCATGGGTTCTTTCCCTTCCTTGTCGTGGTCTTTGCAGGGATTGGGTTGGGCGACACCGGCGGAATCGCTGATCCAAGATGGCGGCGTCCCGCCAGATGCGTCGCCCCGCAGGCCACGGCGACCACGGTGGCGGAACTGAGTGGCATGAGGATGGCGCAGACCACTGGTGCGAGATTGCCGCTGGCCGCGATCGCCAGTCCGATGACGTTGTATAGGGTCGACACCGCAAAGCTCAGTCGCACCACGCCCACTGCGGCGCGGGAGAAATCAATGAACTGCCGAACCTGAGGAAGCCGGGCCGCCTCGAGGATCACGTCGCTCGCCGGCGAGAACGCGCCAACTGCTTCCACCACGGCCACGCCGACCGTTCCCTCTTGGAGTGCCCCGGCGTCGTTCAGGCCATCCCCAATCATCATCACGCGCCGCCCCGACGATTGCAGATCCCGGATATGTTCCAGTTTGTCCGCGGGGCTTTGGTGAAATCGCAGGTGATCGGTAGTGCCGAACAGCGATGCGAACCGCTCGCGTTCGCGTTCGGAATCGCCGCTGAGGAGCTCCACGCGATGATCTCGCTTCAGCGCCTCAACGAGGACGTCCACCTCCTGGCGCAGCGGGCTGGAGAAGGAGAAGCCGCCGCGGCAGCGTCCGTCGAAGGCGATCCAGACGGATCCAGGCTCGACGGCCCCTGCGGGCATCGACAGACCGATCTCGGCGAGCCACGTCGGGGACCCGATTCGGATTGTGGCTCCGGCGTACGATCCCGTGATGCCGCAGCCGGTGGTTTCCGTGAAGTTGCCGACCGACTCAAGAGAGTGGATGCCGCTGCCATCGGGTTGTACCCACTGCGCAATCCGGCGTGAGAGGGGATGTGTGGAGTGGCGCGCCACCTCATGGATGGCGACGCGCTCCGCTTCGAGGAGCGGCTCGCCGTGAAATCGAATCGTCCCGGCTCGCGGCTCGGTGAGCGTGCCTGTTTTGTCGAAGACCACGGTGTCGATCTTTGCGACGGTTTCGATGACCCCCGCGTTGCGGAGAAAGAAGCCACGGCGGCCGAGCAGGCGCTGTCCGGTGCCCAGAGTGATGGGGGCCGCCAGCGCCAGCGCGCAGGGGCAGGCGACGATCAGCACCGAGGTGAAGGACTTGATTGCCTTGTCAGGCTGACGGAAGGACCAGAACACCGCCGAGGCCAGCGCAATGCCGAGAATGATCCAGGTGAATCGTCGGCTGTACTGGTGCGTGAGCGTGTCGAAGGCGTCTCCCTTCGGTTTGCGGAAGGCGTCCTGGTCCCACAGTGACGCGAGGTGGCTCTGCGACACCGTCTTGGCGATCTCGAGTTCGACCGTTCCACCGACCTGCTTGCCACCGGCGTACACCAGTTCACCCGCTGGCTGAGTTACCGCCTCCGATTCGCCGGTAACAAAGCTGTAGTCGATGACCGCGCTGGTGCTGATTACCCGCGAATCCGCGGGAATGAGCTCGCCGTTGCGGACCACGATCCGGTCGCCGACCGCAAGGCGATCGAGGGCCACGCGCTCTTCATTGGGGCCATTCTTGCGGAGAACCGACAGCGGGAAAAACGATCGGTAATCTCGATCGAAGGAGAGCTTCTCAAAGGTCTTTTGCTGGAAGATTCGACCGCAAAGCAGGAAGAACAAAAGCCCAGCCAGCGAATCGAAGTAGCCCTCTCCACGGCCGGTGACGATTTCCCAGGCGCTCTGCAGCCACAACGCGGCGATGCCGGCCGCGATGGGAACGTCGATGCTCATGCGGCGTTGCCGCAGGCTGAAGAGTGAAGAGTTCCAGTAGTCGAGCGCGCTGTATGCCACTACCGGCAAGGACAGCCCGAGACTCAGCCAGCCGAAAAGGACTCGGAATCCCGGCCCGCTGAACGGATCCAGCCCGAAATACGAGGGCAGGCTGAACAGCATGGTGTTCCCGAAGGCGAATCCGGCCACCGCGACCTGCAACCAAAGGCGCCGGGAAACTGGATCCGCCTTGCGCCCGAGGTCGGCGAGATTGAGGTCGGGTGCATA
>JANXMD010000022.1 GCA_025354845.1 Verrucomicrobiota bacterium
GTCCTCAGCCTCCTCCGGCAAGGTGACGGCCACTTTGGGTTGAGCGCCATCAGTCTTTGGGAGGTCGGCAAAAAGCACCAATTGGGAAAACTGCCACTTCCGCTCCCGCTCACGGAATGGTTTCAACGAGCGTTGGGCCAAGACGTCGAGGTGCTTCCCATCACTCCGGAGGTCGTCACCGACGCTATGTCCCTTCCGGACTTTCCGAATCGCGATCCCGGAGATGAATTGATTGTCGCGACCGCAAGGGTTCACGGGCTGACCTTGCTCACGACCGATACCCTTCTGCGAAAATACCGCCACGCGCGGATTCGCTATTTCACACCAATGCTTCGCCGGAAGTAGTGGTTTCACGTCGCTGATTCCCGCCCCGATTTTCAACTTGATCCCGATGCAAGATCTCATCTCCAAGGCCACCACGTTGCTGGAGGCGTTGCCCTACATCCAACGCTTTGCCGGGCAGACGTTCGTGGTGAAGTACGGCGGCTCGTTCATGGACTCCCCGGATCCCGCAGTGCGCGAGGGCGTGGCGCGGGACATCGTCTTCCTCGAGGCGGTGGAGATCAACCCGGTGGTCGTCCACGGTGGCGGCAAGGCCATCACGCGCGCCATGGAGGCCGCAGGATTGAAGGCAAATTTCATTCAGGGCCAGCGCGTCACCGACGAGGCTACGGTCAACGTGGTGGAACAGGTGCTTTCGCGGGAGATCAACCCCGAGGTCACCGCCACCATCAACCGCCTCGGCGGCGTGGCGCAGGGCTTCGCCGGATCCGACATCTTCACCTGCCGCAAGCTCTGGCTCGATGGACCCGCGGGCGAGAAACTCGACATTGGGTTCGTTGGCGAGGTGACCGCGGTCCGCGTGGAGCCGCTGCTGGAATGCATCGCGCGCGGCTGCACGCCGGTGATCAGTCCGACGGCGCGCGGCGAGGACGGGCACATCTACAACTGCAACGCCGACGTGGCCGCCGCCATGGCCGCCATCGAACTCAAGGCCCGCAGGTTGGTGTTCATGAGCGATGTCCCGGGTCTCATGCGCGATCCCAAGGATCCCGCCACCGTCATCCCGCACCTCAACGTCAACGAAGTCCCCGGACTCAAAAAGGCAGGCATCGTGGACAAGGGCATGATCCCCAAGGTGGACAGCGCCGTCGCCGCACTCCGGTCTGGCGTGGACAAGGTCTCGCTGGTGGACGGCCGCGTGGCCCATTCCGTCCTCCTGGAGATTTTCACGGACGCGGGCATTGGCACCGAAGTCGTCCTGTGAGCAGCCCGCATTCCGCAGCATCGGCCGTCGGCGGAAAACCTCTGCCAAAGGTCGTGATCCACACCGACGGCGGGTGCCAGGGCAATCCCGGCATCGGTGCCTGGGCCTGGGTGGCGGAGTACAAAGGCCAGGTGTGGGAAGGCAGCGGCGCGGTGGCCGCCACCACCAACAACCGCATGGAACTCCAGGCGGCGATCGAGGCGCTAACCCGGATGAATCAGACCTGCGCGGTGGAACTCCACACCGACTCCAATTACCTGCGCGACGGCATCACCAAGTGGATCGCGGGCTGGAAGCGCAATGGCTGGCGGACTGCCGCCAAGGAGCCAGTAAAGAACCGCGACCTGTGGCAGGCGCTTGACGAGGCGACACAGCGCCACCGCATCGAATGGAAGTGGCTCAAGGGCCACGCCGGCCACCCGCTGAACGAGCACTGCGACGTCCTTGCTGGCAAGGCGATGGAAAAACTCCGGCGCGAAACCTCTCCGGCGGCCCTCAAGGACGCGCTCCGTGCGTTCGAGACCGTCCGGAGCTAAACCTCATTTTTTCCCACCCCGGCGCAGTTTCCCTTTGCATCGCCGGCCAGTTTTTGAGGCGATGCGCGCGTCCAGATGAGAGAGATTGTTCCGCCGCCCCCGCCGATCATTCACAACCAGTTCGCCGAAGTTCGCGAGCTGTTCAATCGCTATGTGGTCCCGAGCTACGGCCGCTTCGAGCTGGTGTTCAGCCACGGCGCCGGGCACTTCGTGTGGGACGTCGCCGGAAAGCGCTACCTGGATCTCGGTGGCGGCATTGCCGTTTGCGCTCTCGGGCATTCGAATCCGGAGATTACAGAGACACTGATCGAGCAGTCGCGCCGCCTGGTGCACGTGTCGAATCTCTACTACCACGAACCCCAGGGCCGTCTCGCCCAGCGCCTCGTGGGTCACCTCGCACCGGGCAAGGTCTTCTTCTGTAACTCCGGCGCTGAGGCCAACGAGGGCCTGTACAAGCTGGCGCGGAAGTTCGGACATGACGAGGGGCGCTTCGAGGTGCTCACCGCCATCAACTCGTTCCACGGCCGAACGCTCGCGAGCATCGCCGCCACCGGGCAGGACAAGGTGAAAAAAGGCTTCGAGCCCGCCGTCGCCGGCTTCCGCCACATTCCGTTCAACGATCTCGAGGCCGCGCGCGCGGCCCTTTCCCCGTCCACCGCGGCCATCCTGATCGAGGGCATCCAGGGCGAGGGCGGCATCACGCCGGCCGCCGCGGAGTACCTGCTCGGTCTGCGCAAGCTGTGCGATGAGCACCGCATCCTGCTGCTCATCGACGCCGTCCAATGCGGACATTTTCGCAGCGGCCGGTTCCAGAGCTTCCAACGCATCCTCGAAGGCATCCCGGGCGCGGAAGCATTTCTTCCCGACGGGGTCTCGATGGCGAAATCGCTCGGTGGCGGATTCCCGATGGGCGCCTTCTGGGTGCGTGAGGAATCGATGGGCGTTCGACTTTGCGATCTGCTTGGCGCCGGTTCGCACGGCACGACCTTCGGCGGCACACCGCTGGGCTGCGCCGTGGCGCTCAAGGTGCTGGACGTCATCGAGCGCGATCGCCTCGCCGACAACGTCCGCGTCACGGGAGAATTCCTCAAGACCTCCCTCGCCGGGCTCGCACAACGCTATCCCGGAGTGGTGAAGGCCGATCGCGGACTCGGATTCATGCTCGGCTTCGAATTGCAGGAGCGCGAGCGCATCCCCGGATTCGCCACTAGCGACAAGCCGGCCAGCATCCAGATGGTGAACCGCCTTCACGAAGCGGGCGTGCTCACCATTCCGAGTGGCAATCAGATCGTCCGCCTGCTGCCGGCGCTAAGCCTCCCGCGTTCCCTCGCGGAGGAGGGACTCGCGGTGATCGAACAGGTCGTGAAGTCCGTCGCCTGAGCGGGGCGGTGGACACGGATTTCACGAATCTTCACGGATACCGGAAGCGAAAGAATCAGTTTCGCTTTCGTGTAAATCCGTGAAATCCGTGTCAAACCACCATCACTGGATTGACCAGTTCGCCCACGCCCGAGATCCCGATGCGAACCACATCGCCGGCGGCGAGGGTGAAGTCATTCGGCGGGACCACTCCGGTGCCCGTCAGCAGCACCGCACCATTCGGAAACTCCTGGCTGCGGAGGAGGAATCCGATGAGCTCGGCGAAGCTGCGCTTGATCTGGCAAGGCGCGGGCCTGGCGTGAT
>JANXMD010000794.1 GCA_025354845.1 Verrucomicrobiota bacterium
GGCCAAGAAACGGAAGAGGTCCGCCAACCCGTGCAATGCCATGCGTGCCGGTCGGCGACAGGGTCCAGTGGAACCACAAGCCGGATCCTTATGAAACTATCGCGCATCGTTGGAACCCTCGTGGCCGTGGTGGCCGGGTTGGGAATGGTCACCGTGGGTCAGGCCCGTCAGGACCTGGAGACCCGGGAGATCATGCAGCACAAACTGCAGCACACGCAGTTCATCCTGAAGGCGATTGCACTCCAGGATTTTGCCTCGATCCAGTCCAACGCGGCGCAGTTGGTGAAGTTGAGCCAGATGACCGGTTGGCAGGCGCGTCAAACGCCGGAGTACGCCCTGTTCAGCATGGAGTTCCGCCGTCATGCCGAAAGTCTGGGCAAGGCGGCGAAGGCAAAGAACATCGATGCCGCCACCCTGGCCTACACCCAGCTCACCTTCAGTTGCGTGAGCTGCCACAAGCACCTACGCGGTGATTCCGCGGGGACCAAGGGCGGCTGAACGACGTCGGGCCGAAAATCAACGATCGGACTCCGTGGGGATCAGATCGACCAGACTGTCCAGGTCGCGATGCCCCGTCCAAGCGACGCCCCGCAGGATGAGCACACGCCACAACGGATCGCGCAGTGTCCAGGCGTAGTGTCCCGGAATGCTGGCGAAGACGCGCCCCACCCCGCGCTCGGTGGTCCAGATGAGCGGCCGCATTGCCCCGTCGATCGACACCGAACCCAAGACTGACACTTGGTTCGTATCGCCAATCATCGGCCAGTAGGGCTCGTCCAGGAGTCGCAGGCGCTCTGGCAACCCGCGGGTGAACGGGGAGTTCTGGGTGAGTTCGAGAGTGAAGGGCGTGTGGCGGTATTTCACCCGATCGGGCGTTGCAGCCAGGCCGATGCGCGTCGCCAGAGCCTCGGGGGCATGATCTGAAATCACGGCGGAATGAAGCAGAACGAGGCCGCCCCCCCGTTGCTGGAACCCATCCAGATCGGCCAGTCGCGCGGCCGAGTCGTCGTGATTCCAATAATAGAACACCACCACGTCGGCGTTTTTCCACTGTTCGCGTGAGGGCCATTCCCAGGCCTGGGTGATCTCCAAGCGTCCGGCCGCCGTTGTGCCCAGCCAGGTTGCCCATGCTTTTTGCCAGGCCGGATAGTCGTGTTGACCGGGGCCGTGGTCCTGTTTTGAGGCGACCAACACCACCCGAAGTGGGCCGTCAGAGCGTGCTGCTGTGGGTTTGGTAATTCCCTTCAACAGAGGGCGAACCTCGTCCGCTGGACGGATCACCGGCTCGTGCATGAGGAACGTGAGCAGATCGCGAATCGCCGTCTCGCTTTGTCCGTCGAGCAGTCCGGTGGGCATGAGGCTGAGTCCGGTCGGGTGCAGTTGGACGATTTCGCTGCGGGACAGCGTGGTTTCGCGGCCGGTGGCGTCGACGAGCGTGATGCGATCTCGGCCGCCGGGCGCGGAGTCGGACCCATTGCGCGAAAGGAAGCCAGTGAGCGTATCCCCATTCTTGAGGTCGGCCTGATAGGTGACGTAGTCGGGATGGAGCGTCGCGTTGGGATCGCGGATGTCGCGCAGGACGCTGACGGGATCGCGGTCCTTGAGGTTGCTGAGATCCGGTCCGATGGCCGGTCCAATACCGCGGATGCGGTGGCAGCGGGCGCATTGGAGTTTGTCGCCCGTGAACAGCGCCCGGCCGTTTTCCCAGTCACCCGCCTCCTGCGGTACGACGCGACTGTCCGTGCCCGACGACGCACGCTGCTTCGGCGCCCACGCGACCGGTTGATGCCACCGGGCGGCGGTGAGTCCCTTGGTTTGTCGTGATGGAGGCTGACTGGCCTCGGTGAGGTCGTAGTCGAGATCCACCCGCGTTCCTGGGCCCGCGGCACCCGCTGCCTTGATGCCGGCAATCGAGACGGCGTAAGTGACGGGAAGGGGATGCGGATCGGTGGTCAGCACCAGGGTTCGCCCCCCGGATTCTAGCCGCGCCGCGCGAACGCTCAAATGGCCGCGCGGCGTGGCATCCTGCTGTCGCACTACGGCGTACGGCGGCTTCAGGGTTTCCATTCGATCGGCGGCGCGAACGTATTCTCCGAACTCGATTTGGACGTCAGGGTGCGCGGTCACTGAGGCGTCCACCGACCGTGAAAAGGCGATCTCCACTTCGGTCGATGAACGAGGAGCGATCCATAACGGCTGCGGGGCGCCGGGATCGCGATAAGAAATCCGGAAGAGGTGTCCTGCCCCCTGAGGTCCCGTGCCCCAGTCGGGTGGCCCGCTGTGACAACTGACGTAGAGGTCCCCCTTTGGCGAGATGGCGACGTCGGTCACGAGCAGGTCGAAGCGTGCGATCAGGATTTCGCGTCCGGCAAAGCCAGTCGGCGTTCGATGCAAGGGAACGCGCCAGATCTTTCCGCGCGATTCACCGGCCACGATCACGTTGGCGTCCCACTCCTTGGGACCAAATCGCGCCTGTCCTGGCGAGGCGGGTAGTGGCACCGAAGGAAGGTTGGAAGTTCGGTGCGTTGCCGGGTGGGGCTCGTTGAAGACGAATCCGCAGGTGCTCTCGTGCTGGGGACCGAATGCAACCACCGGGGCCTCGCTTTCAAGTTCGGGAAGCCAGGTGGGATGAACGGGAGGGAACCCATAATTCTTTCCCGGAAGGATGTAGTTCAGCTCATCCAGCGGATTGCCATTGGGCATCCAGGTCTCGCCCTCCTGATCCGTGTTGAAGAGGTCGCCGTGCCGGTTGAAGGCAAGGGTGTAAGGCACCCGGATTCCAGTGGCAATGGTCTCCAATTGCCGGGTCCGCGGATCCCAGCGTTGGATGGTTCCTCGAGGAGAGTGGATGTCGTAAAGGGAGACGGTTTCCTCCGGATTGCCAGAGGCCGGTTTTCCGTGTGCGGCAAGCCATTGGGTCTCAGTGGCTGTGAGGTCTCGGCGTTTCTTCAGGCGGTAGGCGTTGGAGTAGTCTGCCGCCAGGATCCCAAAATACACGCGGCCCTGCTCATCGACGGTGACCGCGGTGGCATCGACGCCACCGGTGCCCACGTCGGTGCCCGGCCAGCCGCTGGCAACGATCTCCTCGGTGTCCGCGTGGCCCGCGCCCCGAGTGTCGCGAAGAAGCGATACTTTCCCGTGCGAGCTGACATACAATCCGTGGGTGGTCCAGGCCATGCCAACCGGCACGCTGATGCCCGTGCCGTCCCAGTAAGGTTCGGCCTTGTCTTCCAAGCCGTCTCCGTCGGTGTCGCGCAACTGCCAGATGCGGCCGTCGTAGCCCAACGAGGTCAGCGTTCCGTCCGGCGCGAAACGGAGGGAGTTTTGATTGCTCAACCGGACCGGCAGTTCGTCCACCTGAAATCCAGGGACGAGCCAATGCACCCGCTTCGTGGCTTCGGTTTCGCCGGTGGCTGCGTGAGCGGAGGAGAGGACCGCGATCAGCATGCCGGCTGTCAATCCCGCCAGGGTCGTGCACCAGGATCGGTTTAGACGCGTGGGTGCAGGCCAGGGGAACATCGGCCACAGCCTATTCCTAGCCATGGATTGGAACACCTCAAAATCGGCGCCTGAGCTTCGACAACCGGTCGCGAGCCCTGTTGCTGGCACGCCACCGGGATTTCCACAAAACACCCCCTCCCGGATCCTGTTCACAAAGCCCTTTACACAGCAGGGTCTCTTCCCATTCTCGCGCCATGTCTGTGTCGACTGTCCCGGCTGCTGCTGCAGCCCCGATGGCCCATTCCTCCAATTTTGTGACTGCGGCGGGTTCGCTCGATGAAGCGATCACGCGTTCGCAGTCTTACCTGCTGTCCGAACAGAAGCCCGAAGGCTACTGGGTGGGCGAACTGATCGTCGATTCCACCCTGGTTTCCGACATGGTCGTGTTCCACCACTGGTGGGGCAAAGTTGATCGCGATTGGGAGCGTCGCGCGGTGAACCACATCCTGGAGCGCCAGCTCCCCGACGGCGGCTGGAACATCTACCCCAATGGCCCCGCCGAGGTGAATGCCACGGTCAAAGCGTACCTGGCCCTCAAGCTGGCCGGCTTCCCCGCCACCGACCCGCGCATGCTCCAGGCCCGCGCCATGGCCTGCGCGCTGGGTGGCGTCCCGCGGATGAACACCTTCTCCAAGCTCTACCTCGCCCTCATCGGCCTGGTGGGCTGGAATCATGTGCCCACCATCCCCTGCGAGGTCCTCCTCATCGGCAAATGGTTTCACGTCAATTTCTGGGACATGAGCAATTGGTCGCGCGCCATGCTCGTGCCGCTGGCGATCATCAACCACTACCGTCCCACGCGCCCGCTGCCCGGCGGCTTCAATCTCGATGAGCTCTACCCGACCGGGAAGTGGGAGTTGAACGAGACGCTCCGTCCCCGGTACTTCGATTTCACCCTGCGCAACGGGTTCCTCTGGCTGGACAAGCTGCACAAGCTGGCCGAGTCGTTTGCCCGCCACGGCCTGCATCCCTTCCGGAAGCGCGCCTTGCGCCGAGCGGAGGACTGGATGCTGGAGCGATTCGAGGGCAGCGACGGTCTCGCGGCCATCTTCCCGGCCATGCTCAACGCGCTCATTGCGCTGAAGGCCCTGGGCTATGCCGATGATCATCCGCAGGTTGTCCGCGCCTACCGCGAATTGACGAAGCTGGAGCACCATACCGACAACAGCATGCGCATCGAGCCGTGCTTCTCGCCGGTGTGGGACACCGCGATCGTGGAGATCTGCCTCCGCGAATCCGGCGTGCCGGCCGACCATCCCAAGATCTCCAAGGCGGGAACCTGGCTGCTGGACAAGGAAATCCGCTTCCGGGGGGACTGGATCCACAAGAACTCGGCGGATGTCGATCCCAGCGGCTGGGTCTTCGAGTTCGCCAACAAATGGAATCCCGACGTGGATGACACCGCCATGGTGCTCCTGGCCTTGCGATTGGTTCCCACCCACGACCGAGCGCGTCGTGACGAGTGCCTCAAGCGGGCCATTCGCTGGATGATGACCTTTCAATGTCGGGACGGCGGCTGGGCGGCCTTCGACAAGGACTGCACCAATTCCATTCTGGATAAGGTTCCCTTTGCCGATCACAACGCGATGTTGGATCCGGAATGCGCCGACATCACGGCGCGCATCCTGGAACTGGTCGGCTACGAAGGCTGGTCAGTGTCCGATCCCCAAGTGCAGGCGGGGTTGAAATACATCCGTTCCCAGCAGGAGCCGGACGGCTCGTGGTACGGCCGCTGGGGGGTGAACTACATCTACGGCACCTGGCAGGTGCTTCGCGGCCTCAGGGCGATGCGGATCGACATGAACCAGCCGTGGATCGTCCGCGGAC
>JANXMD010000795.1 GCA_025354845.1 Verrucomicrobiota bacterium
CATGCAAGCGCATCGGATGCAGCAAATTAATACCTAGACCAGGATGCGTTCCTTTTTGACAAATGAACACAAACCCAAGCCAATGCGAGCGGATCCTATACGCTCTCCGCAAATTTCGTTCGTGGGTCGATATGCCGCTGCTATCAGGATTCTCCGGCTCGCTCAACGTCCATTCCCGCATCGCGGAACTCCGCCGGCGTGGTCACAAGGTCGAGAACCGCGTGACGCACCGCGACGGTAAGCGGTGCAGTGAGTACAGGCTGCAACCCAAGTGACCCATGACCTGCATCTGCGATCTCCACACCTTCGACGAGCCGGGCGAGAAAACTCGGCCAGCGTGCGCGGAATTTGTCGAATGGCCTAACGGCAACAAATACTGCGGGTGTTGCGAGCACTTGAAGGAGTGCCACGAGGAGAACGAGGAGAACGAGGAGAACGAGGAGAACGAGGAGAACGAGGAGAACGAGGAGAACGAGGAGAACGAGGAGAACAGCCGGCGAACATCGGAGGATTGAGCCAGTGGACGAATCGTGAAAACGATAACGAATCGGTGAGTTGTCAGAAGCGAGCCGATAACCTCAGAGCATCATGCAATCAGACTTTCTCCCCACCTGTAACGGGCCGCGCCGATTTGCTCCGGTGCTCTCTGACCCCGTTGCGGTGGGGAGTTTTTTATCTGAGTCATGAGCAGCTATACCGACAAGTTGAAGGATCCGCGCTGGCAGAAGAAGCGGCTGGAGGTTTTGCAGCGGGATCAGTTCGCGTGCGTGGCGTGCCACTCGCAGTCTAAGACGCTACACGTCCACCATTGCTACTACGTCAACCGACGACAGCCTTGGGAATATCCGGATAACTCGTTGCTTACGTTCTGCGACGAATGCCACAAAAATGTGGATGATCCAAATTCGTTAGCGGGTCGTTGGGCTTCGTCATGGGAGAAGGATGCAATCGCTTCCAACACATTGTCACTTGCGCATTGCTTTCCGTGCGGTGGAAGCCCTGGTGGGTGGATCATCTCAAGACTTGATAGTTGCGCCGAACAGGGATTTCCGGCTCTGGAAGCTGGCAGGGTTATCAATGATGCGTTGACGTTTGGTGTATTGGATTTAGGAATCTTGAATGAGCTGAATTCACGCTGTTCCAAATTCATTCAGGCGATGGAAAAGGATCAGGATCCGATATGAGAATCCGCACCATCAAGCCTGAGTTTTGGACTCATCCAGTGCTGTCGCGTGGGCCCCATGAGGCCAGGCTTGCTGCAATCGGAATCCTGAACCTAGCCGACGACGACGGATACTTCTTGGCCGACGCCGCTTTGATTCGGTCCGCGCTATGGCCATTCGATGAGGACTCGACGAATGCTCGACGAGCCCTCGATTGGCTGATGAAGGTTGGCTACATCGAGGTCCGGGACTCCACTTCGCACGGCCCAATTGGGTTGGTGATCAATTTCTCGAAACATCAGAGAATAGACAGGCCAACACCTTCAAAGCTAGCGTGTTACGTTACCTCGTCGAGCCCTCGACGAATACTCGACGAGCCCTCGTTGCTGGAAGGGAAAGGAAAGGAACAGGGAAAGGAACAGGGAACAGTTATCACCGGTGCTGCCGAAGATGCTCTTCGAGTTCTGGCTCGATTGAACGAACTCACCCACCGAGAATTTAGGGCAGTGGATTCAAATCTGAATCTCATCAAAGCCAGGTTGAAGGAACCAGAGGTAACCGTTGATGGAGTCTTAGCAATGGTCGAGCGCCAGGTCGCCAAATGGAGCCAGGATCCCAAGATGCGGGAATTCCTCAGACCTGAAACACTCTTCGGGAAAGAGAAGTTCGACGGCTACCACGCCGCGCGACTAGAGCCAGTTTTGGACATTATCCACCATGGACCCCGCACTACTCACCAACGCTCTAGCCGGGCTGCAATCATCGCCGAGCGAAACGCTACACTCGGGCCTGGATCCGACGAGCAAGCCGCCGACGCTCGTGCCAGATCCCAAGCCATCGACGACGCCAACGCCGAGCGGTTCGAGCGCACTGGCCTTACTGCTTTCGACGCCGACCCAACCCCAGTTTCGGGGGAGAGTCCTGGGGCTTGATGAGACCGACACACCAGGGCGCCGCATCGCTATCCACTGCGAGGCTTGGATCAAGGCCGTCGGTCGGAACAAGCGCGACCGCGGGACGTGGCTCGTCATTAGCGGCCCGACCGGTATCGGCAAGAGCCACGCGCTGCGACGATGCCGGCGATTTCTCGGCAATCACGCTGTCGATTTTTGGGCCGAAGGTCTCTGGCAGTCGGTGCCGCCGGTGCTATTCGCCGCCTGGTCTCGCGTTGTTGAACTCCCAAAGGACGAGTGGGATGATTGGCTGTATGACCTGCGCCGGGCCGCAGCGGTGCTCCTGGACGATCTCGGCAGCGAGGTGGACCGATTCCGCTCAGGTGAGCCTGCGGAGCGCCTACGCGTCGTGCTGGAAGAATGCGGGGCCAAGTGGCTGGCGATCTCGACCAACGTCTCGCCGGCGAACTGGGGGGCAGCATTCGACGGACGGGCTATTTCCCGGCTCAACCGGGCCGCATGCCTGGATCTCACCGGAGCTAAGGATTATCGGCCGATCATCAAAGGGGGCGCATGACTGACCAATTGCCCGACGTCGAGACATTGGTGCCGTCTGGGTGCTCTGACCCGGTGGTGACCCTGTGCAGGCGTCAGGCGGTGGTGATTCGCAACCTGGAGGTAAGACTGGAACGGTACAAAACGATCAACGACGAACTCAACCGCGCGCGGATCTCGATCAACAAGCAAATCCGAAAACTAAGGAGCAACAAGAAATGAAAACAAACATCGAAGAGCAGATTGGGAAAATTACACTGAAAACTGGCGGTCACAAATCACCAAATGACGGACTCTGCGTAATGGAGGCCGCGGCAATGCTAGCGGGTGAAAAACACTCTGACTCACCTGCATGCGTTTGTCCTGTCGTTCGCGGATTTTGCATTGGGCTGAACGATCACATGCCGAAAGAAT
>JANXMD010000799.1 GCA_025354845.1 Verrucomicrobiota bacterium
GTCTCACCGCGTACCTTGACTCCAGCGCGAACCGGAGAACCGGGAGAGACGTAGCCGTGAGCCAGCTCCAAGGTGACGGCCGAATTCGTCCGACCGATCCGCCCGGCTGCGAGCCATCGCACGGCGTTCACCCAGAACTGGCGGTAGTAGCGACTGTCGCAATTGGCCTCGTTCAAACGGCCGTTGGGACGGATCGGCTCGCCCCAGAGGGTTTCAAAATCACGGCCCCAGGATCGGGTGGTGTCCGAAGTGAAGGCTAGGCTTCGGCCTTTCCCGAACTGTTGCACGGCGATCAGCACGTTGCCACCTGGACCGTCATCTTCCGCAAGGATCGTCGCGCCCGGTTTGGCACGCTCCACCCGGTTCATGCCGTAAAGTGTGGGAAATTTATCGGTCCAGATGGCCTGCGTTTCCGTGCGATCCGGACTGAAGGCCACCAGCGGATGGCTCCAGGCGTTTCGCGGCACGGTCAAGTGGATGGTTCGGACTTCGGAGTCATTATCGCTTTCCATCGCCACCGGGATGATCCGATCGAGGATTGTGCGATGATACCCCCCTTTGCCGAAGGCCGAGTTTCCCCCGATCATCACGAAACCGCCGGCGTGTTTTTCCACGAGCTGGTCAATGTTCTCCAACTGCTCCTGGTTGAACGACGAAATCTTGATGTCGCTGTGGATCACGACGTCATACTCCAGCAAACCGGCCAGGGTCTTCGGAAACCCATGAGTTGGATGCTCGACCGGATAGATTCTTTCATTGGTTTCCGGATCCGCGTCCACGGTATTCAGGAACTGTCCGTTGTTGCCCTTCTGGCGATAGAGAGCGGTGACTTTGATATCCTTGTCGGACTGCAGCGCGTCCCGCAGATATTTCCATTCCGGAATTGGACTGGAGCTCTGTTGTGGTGTGCCTTCCATGTAGAGCACGTGGATGGTCGGATCGATCACTTCCAAAGCGAAGCGTCGATAGTTGTTGGACGTGAGCCACTCGCCCGGTAGCGGAGCCAGGCTGACGTCGTAAATCTGGAACCCCTTTTGTCGCGGGGTGAAGTTGAGCTCGATCTGCTGGGATCCGCCATTCAGCCGGACATTCTGGGCCACCAGCACCTCCCGGTTCCGGGCGATCTTAATCGCCGCGACCTGATTGGAGAATCCAGTGGAGCGAACCGTCAGCACGACCCGCGTCGGGGCTTCATTCGGCACCGCGCGTTTCACCTGCACATTTTCAATCACGACATCCTTGGCGTCGTTGGTGGTGCCGGTGACCACGGTATAAATCGGAATCCCGCGCCTCCGGAACTGCCGGGCCACGGCTTCGGGGGATTGCGTCGAAGTTTCGATGCCGTCCGAGAGGATCACCACTCCAGACCAGGGCTCTTCGGCCGGGGCAGCGAGGAGGGTTTCGAGAGCCTGCGAGATCTCGGTGACGCGTCCGGTCGGGCTGGCCGATTTGAGGTTAGCCAGAGCCGTCATGGAGTGGCTGAAGGCAAAGGCGGACACCTCCACATTGGCGGTCTTTTTCTCGTAAACTTCGCGCTGCGCCCACGCTTGTGCCGCTTCCAGTCGACCGCCGGGAACATCGCGAGTCGTCATGCTTTTCGACGCATCGATCAGGACCGCCAGGCGCGCCTTTTGGGGATGCACCACCTTCTCGATCCATTGGGGATCCAGGAGGCAACCCACCACCAGGGCGATGGCGAGCCAGCGCAGGGTGACGAGGAATGCCCGCACCGGTTGTTCCGCCTGCCCTCGAGCGAAGTAGTAGCTGGCTCCGAGCGCCACGACCGCGGCGAGCCCGCCAACGGCAAGCCATCGCCAATCCGGTGCGTAGGTGAAATGGGTCATTCGAACGGAGTTGGATTTCGATTCCTCAGGTCACGATTCGGCTCGGTAGCCCGGGAGAACTGAGGCGAGGACTTCGTCGAAAGGGGACTACTGAGCGTGGGAGAGCCGGCGGAAATAATCGGAAATGGCCCCTTCGTATTGAGTTGGCGCTTCCTCGGCCACGACGTCTCCCAGCTCGGGTTTGCCCTGTAAAAATCGTTCGAGCGAACCAATCGCCGAACCCATGGCAGCACTTCCCTGGTCGCTGGCAGATCCGGCGCCAGGACGGTCTCCACCTTTCATGGCCTTGGCGGCCGCCGCGAGTTTCCCGGCGGCCTCACCCATCTGCTTGCCCGCCTTGGCCGCCTGTCGGGAGTTCTTACCCGCCAGCCGAGTGAGGCGATCGGACAACGCCTTGGCTTCCTGACTCACCCGCTCTTCTTCCGGCGCCAGTTTCGCCACCTCGGAATCGGGTTTGGTTTCGGGTTGTTCTGGCTTGGACTCACCCTCCTTGCCTTGGCCCTTGCCCTTACCTTGCCCCTGGCCTTTTCCGGCACCCGGAGTTTTGGAGTTCGCCTGATCCGCCTGGGGGCGGGCGAGACTCGGAGTTGGGCCCGTCTGACCATCGCTGGGCGCGTCACCCGGATTGACGCACGCGGTGCTGAGTTTTGACTGCTGGGTCAACAGGGTTTGCATCTCCGCGAGCACTCGTGCGAACTCAGCTTGATTCGGCTCCGATTGATTCCGCTTCCGGATCGCCTCCAACACCACCGCCAAAGGCGAGGGCGCCGGCTTTTTCTCCGGACCCTCCGGGGACTCGGGCGGAGGCACGAGCGGCAAATCTTTCAACTCCGGCATGTGTTTCAAAACCAAGTAGAGACTCGCCAAAGCCGCTTCCTCTCGCGGCAGCGCCTCATCCCGGCGGTGCTTCAGCAATTTCGCCCCGGCCTCGCTCATGGCGGTGATGGCCTGATGCATCTCCCCCTGCGCTGCAAACGACGCTCCCTGTTTCGCCAACTCCGTCTCGTAGATCTCGGCCAACGCCTGCGCATCGGCTTGTCGCGACGCCAATTCGTCAAACTCGGTCGACTGGGCGGATCCCGGCTGCCCCGCCAACGCGGTGGTGTCGGCGATGATCTGCTTCTGGACCATCAACAGGTTCACCTTTTCCCCCGGTTTGCCGGGCTTCTTCGGTGACGGAGTGGATTCCAAATGATTGATCTCAATAAAGTAAACCGGAGAACGTCCCACCCCGGGGCCATCGTAGGTGTTGTTGTCCGTCGCTTCCGCGTGGTAGGCCACGATCTGATAGTCCCTCAGATCCAACTCCGCGAGGTTCAAGGCAAATTCGGCCCGCGCTTCGTGGTTGGTGCCAAACTGGGGCTTGAGGAGGGCCGTCCGCTCGGGGTCGCCTAACCGATGGTAGACCACCCGCACTTCCGCCAATCCGAAGTCATCGCTGGCGATGATCTTGAGCGGAATCGTATTGGTCCCCGCTGAACGCAGATCGCCACCGGGTTCGAGGATCGCGACCTTCGGCGCTTCGTCGGCAATCGCTGTCAAGGTGTGCCAAGCCTGATCGGTGCTGCGATGCCCGGCCGCATCCGTCAGCTCAATTCGGTACGTGGCATCCCGGAGGACGGGGAGTTCTGCGCCCCACCATTCGCCGGAAGCAGCCGAAAGTTCGAGCGCCGTATTATTGGTGAACTGTAAGCGGGCTTTCTTCAGCGGCGTTGTGGCCGAGAGGTGAAAGCGGGCGGTGCTGCCCCGGACCACGCTCAGGTCCGGCGAGCCATATTCTGCGGTCTTCAGTCCGGTATAGGCCGGCGGCGTCACCCCGATGCGCAAGTCTTTCACCGCGGGCGGAACGTAGGCGGTCACGGCGAATTCCGGGGACACAGCGTCGCTACCCGAGACCCGGTAGATGAGCGACTGACGCACGTTCTTGAAGGCATGCCTAAAGGTTCCGTCCGCCTCGCGGTGCAGGTCGGCCTGCGACCAATCCGCCCGGCCGTCTTCGCGCCAGGCCAGAGTCGCCTGCGATGGCACCCGTCCGCGAAAGACATTCGTCACCACCAGATCCTGTCCGACGGGAAGTTCCACCGAACCTGGGCTCACCACGACCTGCGAAAAGGCGGCGCTCGACCACGGGGTCACGGTTCGTTTCAAGGCCGTGCCGGCGCTCGGCACGATCAGCCAGAATCCGAGCAATGCCACCAAGCCAACTCCGGCCACCACGGCGGGCTTCCAGAGGCGTTGGGTGTAAGGCAGGGCGGCTTGCTGCAGGACCGCGGCCGCCCGTTGCTCCAAAGCACCGACGAGCTCGGACTCGTAGTCCTGCGCGGGCGTTCGTTGCCCGCTCAGGTATTCCGCGGCGGTCGAGACTTCACAGCCAGCCTGGGGAGCTGACGCCTCCAACTCCAGGGCCGCGTCCTTCATCGAGGTCGGGCGCTGCCACCGACGGAGGAATTGACGGATCCCCAGCCCGGCCACCACCGCCAACGCGATCCAGGCCAGCCATCGGAAAGCTCGGGGCAATAACACCAAATAGTCGGCGACAGCCGCGGCCACGATGCCACCGAGGATCACCGCTCCCGCCGTCAGCAGGACGGTGGAACGTAAGGATTGGTCCCGCAGGCGGCTGGCCGCCGTGAG
>JANXMD010000815.1 GCA_025354845.1 Verrucomicrobiota bacterium
TCAAATTGAACTGCCCGAGGGTTACTTGGTGGCGCTCCGACGGCGGCGCCAAGTCATCCCCACGATGCCCGCCACGGCAATGCAGGCGGCATAGGTGCTCGGTTCAGGGACAACGTCGGCGTAGCTCGATCCAATCTTTAATTCGTCGAAACTGAAGCCGAGGTTGCCGGTGAACTGGATCGCGCTGACCGTGCCGACGTTGAAGCTGGCCTGGGTCGCATCCGGAGTACCGGGTTCAATCGAGTTGCCGGGATTAATGTACAGCTTGAAGGTGTCGTTGCCTGCACCCGAGAAATCCGCCCGCAGGACCATAAGCACCGCGGTGCCATTGGCGAAGGCCGTGGAGGAGGCCACCTGGGTGCCGCCGCTGCCGCTGGTGGTGTCGAGCAGGTAGTTGCTGGTATTGCCCGACGCGGCCTTGCCCACGAAGACGCTGCTGGCGCTGCCAATGAAGCCGAACTCGGCATTGGCGGCGGTCGTGGCAGCGTCCGGTCGGAGCAGGAAGCTAAAGTAGGTAGTTCCGGTGGACCCACCGAGGGAAGCGCTCAAGCTGCGAGTCTGGGTGGTGGCCGCTGCGGTCGTGGTGGCGCGATTGCCGACCACTGTGAGACCTGAGTAGGCGAGGCCGGGAGCACTGACGGTCGAGGTACCGGTGGCCGCGCTCCAGGCGCCGCTAAATCCGGTGCCGCCATTTTGAGTGGCCAGCGTGGTAGCCGCCGTGTAGTTGAAGGGCTCGTACACCGACAGCGCTGCGGAAAGGGATAGGGGCAGGGCCATCGCAGCAGCTGCGACGGTCACTGCGCCGGACAGAGACGCCGAATTGCGTCGTCCGAATGAATTGGATTTCATGGTTAAAATATCAGTTGTTGGTGGGAACAACTCGTACTGCAGTCACGCCAGACACTAGCTCTCAAGGGGTTGGTAGCAACTTTCCGGGCCGGAACTCAACCTGCGGGTGAATAGGGGATTGTCCTAGCCCTGCGTGGAGCAATGGATTGCGGGACGCGTTGATGGTGATCGTGTTGAGGCGTCGAAGGAACGGTTGCCCGCCGCTCGGGGAAACCAGCGCTGGGTTCGAATTCGCCGCACGGGCAAGGCACTCTCTCTGCGGCCTTGATCCTATCTGTGAGGGCGGCTCGGAGTTTCGAGCGTCGCCACTTTCGCCTTTGCCGGAAGCCGCGCTTCGGCACACTCGTCGGGCCGCCATGAGCAAGCCCGCCAAGTCCAAGTCCCTCGCCAAGTCCAAGTCTGCATCCCTCGAACGCGCGTTTTCATCGATTGTGGTCGATGGCATCGAGCGTGCCCCGAGCCGGGGAATGCTCTACGCCACGGGGTTCAAAAAGGAGGACTTCCGGAAGTCGCAGGTCGGCGTGGCCTCGACCTGGAGCATGGTGACGCCCTGCAACATGCACATCGACCAGTTGGCCGTGAGCGTGGCGCAGGGCATCAACGAGGCTGGTGGCAAGGCGGTGGTGTTCAATACGATCACTATTTCCGACGGCATCTCCATGGGCACCGAAGGGATGAAGTACTCCCTCGTGTCCCGCGAGGTGATCGCTGATTCCATCGAAACCGTGGTGGGATGCCAGGGCTTCGACGGGTTTGTGGCGGTAGGCGGCTGCGACAAGAACATGCCCGGATGCATCATGGCGATGGGCCGATTGAATCGCCCCTCCATTTTCGTTTACGGCGGCACTATCCTCCCGGGTGAGCACGAAGGCCGTGACGTGGATTTGGTGAACATCTTCGAGGCCGTGGGCAAGAACGCGGCCGGGGCCTGCTCGGCGGAGCAGGTTGAGGCGATTGCCGAGGTGGCGATTCCCGGCGCGGGTTCCTGTGGCGGGATGTACACGGCCAACACCATGGCCAGCGCCATCGAGGCGTTGGGAATGAGTCTGCCCAACTCCTCAGCCCAGGCGGCGGTCTCCAAGGACAAGACCCTCGACTGCGAACAGGCCGGTGCGGCGGTGTTGAATCTCATTCGCCTGGGCATCCGCCCACGCGACATCATGACCAAGGCGGCGTTTGAGAACGCCATGACGCTGGTCATCGCGCTCGGTGGTTCCACGAATGCGGTCATGCATTTGATCGCCATGGCGCATTCCGCCGGCGTGAAGCTCACGATTGACGATTGGACCCGGGTCGGGAAGCGGGTGCCGGTCCTCGCGGATCTCAAGCCTTCGGGAAAGTACGTGATGGCTCGCCTGGTGGAGATCGGCGGCACGGTCCCGCTGATGAAAATGCTCCTCGATAAGGGCTTGATGCACGGCGATTGCCTGACGGTGACTGGCAAGACGCTGCGGGAGAATCTGCGCAATGCCCCTTCCTACCCAGCCGGGCAGGATGTCGTCCGTGCCTTCGACAATCCCATCAAGTCGTCGAGCCACCTCGTGGTCTTCCGCGGCAACCTCTGTCCCGGCGGGGCGGTCGGTAAGATTTCGGGCAAGGAAGGGTTGAAGTTCTCCGGCCGCGCCATCGTGTTCGAAAACGAGGAAAAGGCACTTCAGGGAATCCTCGGCGGCAAGGTGAAGAAAGGGCACGTCATCTTCATCCGCGGCGAAGGGCCGAAGGGTGGTCCGGGCATGCGTGAAATGCTCTCGCCTACCAGCGCCATCATGGGCAAGGGACTGGGCAAGGACGTGGCGTTGATCACCGACGGGCGCTTCAGCGGCGGGTCGCATGGTTTTGTCATCGGACACGTGACTCCAGAGGCGTTTGACGGCGGGGCGATTGCGGTCGTGAAGAATGGAGATCCGATTGTCATCGATGCCGAGAAGCGGGCCATCACCCTGGACATTCCAGCCCGTGAACTCGACGCGCGCCTTCGAAAGTGGAAGCAGCCGAAGCCCAACTACACCCAGGGCGTTTTGGCGAAGTACGCCGCCACCGTCAGTTCGGCCAGCCTTGGGGCCGTCACCGACATCGGGCTCTGATTCCGAGGCCGCCCACGATCCAACCCATGACCTCTCAACGCCTCGGCGCTTCCTCTCTCGTCGGATCGCGGATTGCCTATGGATGCTGGAGACTTGGCGGTTCCGAAGGCGAGGTGGCGCCGGCTGATGTGGCCGTGACCGGTGTTCGTGCGGTGCTGGCGGCGGTCGATGCGGGTTACACGCTGTTCGACCTCGCTGACATCTACGGCGGCGGAGACTCGGAGCGGATCTTTGGTCGTGCGCTGTCGCAGTCGCCGGGACTTCGATCGCGATTGAACGTGGCGAGCAAGTGCGGCATTCGGAAGCCGGGGGATCCTTCGCCAGAGTCGCCGTATCGCTATGACTTTAGCGCGGACTACATCGTTGGCTCAGTCGAAGGGTCGTTGAAACGGATGGGGATCGAGCACCTGGATCTTCTCATGCTTCACCGGCCGGATATTCTCATGGATCCTCACGAGGTTGCCGGCGCGTTCCTCCGCTTGAAGGATGCGGGCAAGGTTTTGGAGTTTGGGGTCAGCAACTTCCGGCCGTCGCAGGTGACCGCGCTCCAGAAGGCGCTTCCGTTGCCGCTGGCCGTGCATCAGGTGGAGATCAGCCTGCACCAGCGCATGGCGTTGGACGATGGAACCCTTGACCACTGTCTGTCTTCGGAGATGACGCCCATGGCCTGGAGTCCGCTGGACAAGGGGCGCTTGGGGGCTGGGGATCCGTCCCCGTCGGGCCATCCGGATGGCGACGCACGTCGACGGCTGCGCACGGCGCTCGATGCCCTCTCCGCTGCCACCGGATTCTCTCGCGCCGTGCTGGCGATTGCCTGGCTGCTCAAGCTCCCCGGCGTCGTCCCCGTCGTGGGATCCACCCAGCCGGATCGCATACGCGACCTGGCGCGGGCGACTGAGGTGTCGCTGGACCGGGACACCTGGTACCGACTGCTTGAGACCGCGCGCGGTGCCCGGTTGCCGTAGATTTTCTGCGCCGTTTTCCCGAAACCGATTGCGCCTCGGCCGGTTCGGGATTACGGGAGGGGGATGGAACTGTTGGTGGTCATGCTCCTGGCCTCGCTGTCCACGGTCCTCGGAATCCTGGGGATCTTCCTTTTTCTCTACCGCCGTGAGCGGCGTCGGAACGGCTCTCCCCTTTTTGTGGGTGCCTTGGAATCTCCGGAGTTGTTGTCCCGTCCGTTCCGTCGCTCGCTGCCGTTTCCGGTTCCCGACCAGTGGCTGGCGATTCGTGGCGCGTCTCCGGCGCGGATTCGTGAGGCGTTGCGGGGCCGGGTGACCGCCCATTCCAACTGGGCGGAGGCGCTGGTGAGGTCCCGCGAGCGAGGGTTGTTCGTTTCCCCGCCGGTGGACGGATGGACGCTGGTGATCGGCGCGGGGATTCCCGATGTTTTCCACGACGTGGATCGCGCCTTCCATTTCCTCCGAGAGGTCAGTGAATCGTTGGGTACAGTTCATTTCTTCGCCGCCAATCGAGTGCTCCACTCCCATGCTTGGGCCCGTTTGGATGACGGCCGGGTGACCCGCGCCTATGCCTGGGCGGGGATGACTTTGTGGAACGAGGGGCGAACGACGCTGGAGGAACGCCTGCTCGGGCTCCGTTGCCGCGATTATGCGGAGGAAGCGGAACCGCTCCGCTATGGTGAACTGCCCTCCGAATGTCGGAATACCGATCGACTGGTCCTGCTGGCGCGCCGTTGGGGAATCGATCCCATCGTGGCCAGCGAGCTGATCGTGCATCATGAATCCGCGCTGGAACGCGAGGGACCTCGCAACGAGTCCGACGCCGGGTAGGCTCGCTGAGCGACTGGGCGCGGCCCATTTTTGCCAACCGCGATCTGGAATCAACGATGTTCCCGGGTATCGTGTCCGGGCGGATGGCTTCCATCACAGCAATTCACTGGGCGGGATTCACCGCGTTCGTGCTGATGGCGCTGGCGTTGGATCTCGGCCTGTTTCACCGGCATGGCCGGCAGGTGGGGTTTCGCGAGGCGCTGGTCTGGACGGGCGTTTGGGCGGCCTCTGCCATGGCGTTTGCCTTCTGGGTGGCACCGCGAGCCATCCCGGGGTGGCGTCCTGCCCACGGCGCCACCTTCGTGACCGGCTACCTCGTCGAACTCTCGCTGTCGATGGACAACGTGTTCGTCATGGCCTGCATCTTCCGCTTCTTCGCCGTTCCCCCCGCCTGGCAGCACCGGGTTTTGTTCTGGGGCATCCTGGGCGCGCTCGCCATGCGGGGAGTCATGATCGGTGCCGGCGCCGTGATCATTCACCGCGTTCATGCGGTGTTGTATGTGATGGGCGCGTTCCTTATCTACACCGGCAGCCGCATGATGTTTGCCGGGGATGGGGGCGATTCCATCGAACCGGAACGCAATCCGGTGGTGAAAATGGTCCGTCGCTTCTTCCCGATGGCCGCCGCCTTCGACGGGGAGTCGTTCACCACCCGGCGGTCGGGCCGTTGGCTTCTCACCCCACTGGCCTTGGTGCTGGTGATGGTTGAAACCACCGATGTCGTGTTTGCGCTGGACTCGATCCCGGCGATCTTTGGGGTCACCCAGGATGCCTTCCTGGTCTTTACCTCAAACGTGTTCGCCATCCTCGGTCTTCGCTCCCTGTACTTCGTCCTGGCCAGTGCCATGGGCTATTTCACGCTGCTCAAGTACGGTCTGTCTCTGGTGCTGGTGTTCATCGGTGGTAAGATGCTGGCCGAACCCTGGCTCAAGCCGTGGTTGGGGGATTCCCTCATGAATATCTCGCTCGGCATCGTGGTGGCGATTCTGCTCATTTCCATGGTCGCTTCCCTGGTGTTTGGCCGCCGCGAGGCGCAGAAGATGAGCCTCGCTCCGGAGGAACGGAATTGAACCGCCGGTGGATTTCGGCGTCCTGCGACGCCGCCGTCGTCGAACGAATTGCCAGTGACCTGGAGTTGCCCGAGTGGATCGCGCGCTCCCTCATCCTGCGCGGCCATTCCAGTCCGGAGGCCGCCGCCGACTTCCTGGATCCCCGCCTGCGACGGCTCGCGGATCCACTGCTCATTCCCAATCTGCAACCGGCCGTTGAACGACTGTTTCGCCAACGGGAATCCGGGGAGCCTCTGGTGGTGTTCGGGGACTATGACGTCGATGGAGTGACCTCGACCGCCATCCTCAAGTCCGGCCTCGAACGTCTGGGATGGCAGATCCATGCCTACCTGCCCCATCGCATGGAGGAGGGCTACGGGTTGAGTCAAGGCGGTGTCGAGGCGTGTCTGGAACGGTATCCGGTATCCCTGCTGCTCGCGGTGGACTGCGGTTCCACGGCGGTAGAACCGATCGCGGCCCTGAATGCCCGCGGGGTCGATGTGCTGGTGTTGGATCACCATCAGGTGAGCTGTCCCCCGCCCGCCGCGCTGGCGCTCGTGAACCCGCAGCTCGGCCCGCCCGACGCCCGTTCCTTCCGGGAACTGTGCTCGGCGGGGCTTGCCTTCAAGTTGCTCCACGCCGTGGTCAAGCGAGGAAGGGATCTGGGACTTGCGGGATTCGAGACGCTGGATCTCCGTGAATTCCTCGATCTTGTCGCCCTCGGGACGGTGGCGGATTTGGTGCCGCTCGTTGGCGAAAACCGGATCCTGGTGACCGCAGGCCTGCAGCGGCTCACCGACACGCAGCGGCCGGGGTTGGTCGCCCTGAAGGAAGTGGCCGGAATTGAGGGGACCGTGGGCGGCCAGGAAGTTGGATTTCAGCTCGGACCCCGCTTGAATGCCGCGGGGCGTCTGGAGACCGCGACCGCCTCGCTGGATCTTTTGCTGGCCACCGATCTCGAGGTGGCGCGTCCGCTGGCCACGGCATTGGACGGCATCAATCGCGAGCGCCAGACCCTGGAGCGGGAGATTACCGAGGCAGCGCTGGCCCAGGTTCGCTCGCGCTACGTCCCTGAGCGCGATTGGGTGATCGTGGAGGGGCAACCCCACTGGCACCTCGGCGTCGTGGGGATTGTTGCGTCGCGCGTGCTGCGTGAATTTCATCGGCCCACGCTGATCTTGGGTGGTGACGCGGATTTGCTCCACTGGCGGGGATCGGGCCGCAGTGTCACCGGGTTCGACCTCGCCGCAGCGCTGCGTGGGTGTGATGACCTGCTGGTGAAGCACGGCGGCCACGCCATGGCCGCGGGCGTCACCTTGGTGCCGACGCAACTCGACGCGCTCCGCGTGCGGCTCAACCAGCTTGCCTGCGCCGCCCTGACCCCGGAGCAACTGATTCCCGAGCTGCGGATCGACGCTTGGATCCGCCTTTCCGATCTGTCCCTCGACACGATGGAACAGTTGGAGCGCCTGGAACCCTTTGGCATGGAGAATCCTTCGGTCCAGTTGGCGATGGCACGAGTGCACCTCGCGGGAGCCCCGATGCGCATGGGCAAGAACCGTCAACACCTTAAGCTCACGCTCACCGACGGGATCGCGCGGGTGGATGCCGTCTGGTGGAACGCCGGCGACGGAGCGTTACCTGTCGGAGAATTCGATGTGGCCGGGGTGCCGCAGATCAACGACTACGCCGGGCGCCGGACCGTGCAACTCCGCTGGCTGTCCTTCCGGCCCTGCGGCCTCACAGTGTAATCCACGTTGCGGCGTTGTGGCGTTGCCGAGGCTTCACTCGCACCGGGTGTGGAACCACCCTCAGAGCGACTTGCGTCCCGCTGTGAAATGATCGAGGAAGTAGATCAATTTCTCGCGCATTTGGTTGCGGGAGACGATCACGTCGATCAGTCCGTGCTTCTGAAGAAATTCGCTAGTTTGGAATCCCTCGGGAAGTTCGGCTTGGGTCGTGTCCTTGATCACCCGTGCGCCGGCAAAGCCGATTTCCGCTTCCGGCTCGGCAAGGATGAGGTCACCGATGGTGGCGAAGCTGGCGATCACGCCGGCGTAGGTCGGGTCGGTCAGGACCGAAATGTACGGCAGGCGCTGCCGTGCATGGTAGGCGAGGGCGCCGCAGGTCTTCGCCATCTGCATGAGGCTGAACATGCCCTCATACATGCGTGCCCCACCGCTGGCCGAAATGATCACCACCGCGATCCCGCGGTCGGTCGCGGCTTCAATCAAGCGGGTGAGCTTTTCGCCGACCACAACGCCCATCGAGCCGCCCAAAAAGGAAAAATCCATCACGCCCAACGCCACTCGATGAGGGCCGATCCGACCGATGCCGGTCACGACGGCATCGCGCAGGAGTGGTGACTTCTTGCGGTTGGCCGCCAGCTTTGCCTCGTAGCTTGCCGCACCCGTGAACGTCAGGGCGTCCACCGACTCCATGAGCGCGTCCATTTCCTCGAACGAACAGGTCTCCACGAGGGAATGAATCCGCTCCCGGGCGCCGATCGGGAAGTGGTAGCCACATTTGGGGCAGACCTTCAGGTTGTCATCCAGCTCCTTGTCGAAGATGAGCTCGGCACACTTCCGGCACTTGGTCCAAAGGCCCTCCGGCATGTCGCGCTTGCGAGACTTGGGAGAAATCTTCGGCTTGGTCAGAAAAGAAGTCTCAGTACTCCGGGGAGGGGGCGTTACCGCCGGCTCGACCGGATCCGAGACCAATGCTTTTCGCTTTAATACCTTGGTCGCCATGAAGGGATGCCTGTGCTGGATGAACGAAGCCAGAAGGTATCACCGTCCTTGGGGCGTGGCTAGTGCTGGGATTGGACGGATCCGTCCTCAGTTGTTTTCGAAAAATCCCCTCAAAAATCGCGAAATGTCGCTAAGTAATGCTCGTTGTGGGCCAATCGATCGTTGGAATACCGTTAACGTGATTTTAATCGCTGCAGCTTGAGCGAGTTCATTTCCACCCAGGCTTCACCGGCGTTGGCGCGGATTTCCACTACCCACTCCAGATCTCGGGATTCTTCGAGATGAAGTGGAAAGCGAACTGGGGTCCAGTCCTGAGTGCCGGCGAGGGCGTTGGTCCGACTGCCACCACCAATACGCACTCCGGCACCCGACCCTCGGCTATCGGTGTAGGGTTTCAATCGGCTGGTTTTGAACCGGGCCGAGAGGACGTAGTCCCCGGCCGGCAATCGGATGGGAGCCCGAAATCCGGCGACGGTGGCTTCCGAGCGGGCCAGCAAGTGGAAGGCGCGACCGCCGGTAGGCAGGGCGACGATTTCCGCCATTCCGTTTCCGGTGTCGGGCCGAGGCACCCAGCCGCCGAGAGTCATCTCGCCGTGTTCATCGAAGTGAACGGGACGAGGGCGAAGCTCCATCTGAACCGGAATCTGGGCGGCGCGTTCCAGCAGGCGTGCGCGAAGACCACGGACATGGCCCAGGATCTCCTGTCGCTCCGGCTCGGACCGGGCGGCCAGGGCGTTGGTCAACCGCGCGGTCGCGGTGTCGAGCAGGTTGGTGATCGCGCCGGGGGTGAAGTAGTTGGTGGACAGCCGCGTGATTCGATCCAGGAAGGCGTCGCGAGTGCCCGGGAGTTCAAAGAATCGCTGGGCCACGACCCCTGCCCACCCCGGTTCCAACGCCTGGCCCGGGTTCGCGTACAGCTGATCCATGCCATGGGGAATGAATCGGAAACGGTTGTGCACGGGATCGCGATAGAGGCGGTAGTTGTTCCGGTTGCGGGGATAGCCGTCCCAGTCGTCATTGATGGATTGCCACGCGCAATAGGAGAGGAAGTGGTCGACATCGAGGATCCGCTCGAGCGCCGCCAGGCGCGTGGCGGGTCCTTCATTGATCGCGTTGCGCAGTTGCCGCAGGTCGGCGAAGTCGTTCGTGCCATGGCCCACTTCGCGAGTGAGATCCTGATCGATATCGCGAACGAATCCCCCATCGTAGAGGTTGCCTTCCGCCTGTGGGTCTTCCGGGAAATTGCGTCGAACGAAGGCCTTGTCATACCCCTCCTTGACCACGTACAGGCCGAGATCGCGACCGTTCAAGAGCATCAGCCCCTGGGTGGCGCGCGCCGTCGGAATCCCCGAGCGTCGATAGAGTGTGCTGGCAACGAGCTCACTCATGCGGCTCGGATCCTGCACCGAATTGTTCAGATGAAGTTTGTGCAGACCGAACGCGGTTTGCCCTTCCTTGTACTTCCCGAAGTTCAGGGTGAGCGCCGGGTTGTCATCCACACTGCGCGTGCTGCCCGCCGAGCCCTTCACGTGAACCGAAACCGAATCAAAAACGTTGCTCCCGATTCGCACGGTTGCGGGCACGGCCTTGCGGGGATCCTGACGCAGCGAGGCGAGGGAATTCGATCCGAGAGTCACTTCGAACGTCTTCACCGGGCCGCTGAAGAAGGCGTCGGCCTCGCGATCGAGCAGAGTTTGGCGTGTGTCGGCCGCGGGTGCGGCGACTGCGGAAGCACGTTCCCGACACCCTGCCCCCGAAAGCATCAAGAGCGTCACCGCAAGCAGGCAAAAGCGCTGCCGCAGTGGGGAAGGGGGATGGTCGCGCATCAGGGCGACTCTGACCGCAAGTTCCACGCCGATGTTCAGCGGGGTGGAAGAATCCCGGTGACTTTTTCCCGCGGCGAAGCGCGGCGCCAATTAGCTGACCTGGGGAATCATCCCTGCCTTGCGGGCGTACTGGAAGATGCCTCCGGCGTCCACGACCGGTCGCACTTCGCCCAGCGGCTTGAGGGAGTAGGTTTTGCCGGTGCCCTGGTGGGTGATGGTGTTGGCATCAATGTCCACCGTGGCGAGGTCGCCCGTTTTGAAGATCTCGCACAGCCGACCTTCGCATTCGACCGGATAGACTTCACCGGTGGCGACGCAGTTGCGGAAGAAGATGCGGGCGAAGCTTTCGGCCACCACGGCCTGACACTCAGCGGCGCCGAGCGCGATGGGGGCGTGCTCGCGGGAACTGCCGCAGCCAAAATTCCTGCCGCCGATGACGATCGGATACTCGGTGTCCGTCGCGCCGGCCTTCACGAAACGCACCGGATATTCCTGATCCGGCAGTCCCTCGAGCGCGAAACTCCCAAGTTTCTCGTACTCCTCATGGATGGTGGGGACGAGGTTTAGGTATTTCGCGGAGATGATCTGGTCGGTGTCGATGTTATCGCGGACGACGTAGACCGGGCCGGTAAACTTGCTCATGACCTTGGGAAGATGCGCCACCCGGAGCCGCCGGACAACTCGATTTCGACCTTGGACCTTGGACCTGGACTTTGGACTTTGGACTTACTTCGCCCTCGTCGAGTGTTCCTGCATCCAGACGATGTCGGGATTCCGTGGCTGGGAGGTGCCGGTGATCTTGCCGAGAGGCGGTGCGGTGCGGGGATCGGCCCACTTGTGGGTCTCCGCATGACCGTCGGCGAACGAGAATCCGCCGGCCCTGTTGTGGTAGGCGGCCGGCCAGTCGACCATGGTGGTCTTTGAGGTGTCGGGATAGCCGTCCATGACCACCACGAAGAAGCCGTCGTTGATGCTGTCCTCGCGCTCGTCGAGGAGCACGTAGGTCATGGACGGACCCGGATCGGTGAACCCGGAGAGCCTGGTGAACACGTTCCACTTAGGTCCCCAGCCGCCGTCAGTCCCGTTGTGGCCGCCGGTCCAGATGCTCATGGACATGGAGCGGATGCGCGGCACGCGCTGCTTGTCCTTGTTGATGGCGGTGGATTTGTCGCCGGGGCATTTCCAGATGTCGCGGGACTGGCCGATGTAACTCCAGAGTGGGCTTTGCTGGAGCCACTTGATGTCCCAGTTATCGTTCGGGCTTACCCCGGGGCCTGGCTTCTGTTCCCACTGAAGGATCCCTTGAACCCAGGCGAAGTCCGAGCTGTTGGCGTTCACCTCGTCGGCGTAGGCATAGGGGATCATGTCGCGGTTGTCGTGCGAGTACATGGCCCAGGCGATGAGCAGTTGGCGGTGATTGGCGAGACACTTGATGCCCTCGGCCTTCGTTTTGGCCTTGCCCAGCGCCGGCAGCAGCATGCCGGCGAGGATGGCGATGATGGCAATCACCACCAGGAGCTCGATGAGGGTGAAACCACGGCGGGACCGGCGGGAATGGGTGAAGAAGGTGGGTAGGTTCATGAGATCACGGGGATCACGGGATCGAGCCCTGTCCACTTCAACCAAGTGTGGGGTGGTCTGGCAAGCGGCTTCGCCTGCCCGGTTCGGAGCAGGCGTGTTTGCCAGATCGAAACCCGGTTTAAATAGCAAAAAGCCGGACCTTGCGGCCCGGCTTTCGCGTTGGTTTCCGCTGAGGCAAACCTCTCAGGAGCACCCGAGACTTTCACCGCAGTTGAGACACTTGTAGCAGGCGCCATTGCGCACGGCGATGTGACCGCAGCGTGGGCAGCTCGGGGCATCACCCTGGTTCTGGAAGGTGCTGGTCAGCACGGACGCTCTTACGGTGCCGGCACTGGCAGTGGCAGTGGCCTTCACCAGGATCGTCGCGGACGATTCCTCCACCACCGGCAGCTCGGGCACCGGACGGTTGACGCTCTTCTTCAGCGCCTCGGTCAGGCCGGGCATGGGCAGTTCGGTTTGGGCGCCACCTGGGGTCGAGTTTTGGCGATAGCCGGGGATAAACTGGCAGGCCATCCAGCGGAACACGTAGTCGATGATCGACGCCGCATTGCGGATGTCCGGATTGCGGGTGAAGCCGCTCGGCTCGAAGCGCTGATGGGCGAACTTCTTAACTAAAGCGTCCAGGGGCACGCCGTATTGCAACGACATGGAGGTGAGTGCACCGATGCTGTCCATGAGGCCGCCAATGGTGCTGCCTTCCTTGGCCATGGTGACGAACAATTCGCCCGGCTGGCCGTCGTCGAAAAGTCCGACGGTGAGGTAGCCCTCGTGACCGGCGATCTCGAACTTGTGGTTCACCGCGTGACGGGTGTCCGGGAGGCGACGACGCAGTGGCTGGCTGGCCTGCTCCTTGAGTTGGCGGATCTCGCTCTGCAGAACGGCGAGGGTGGCCTCGAGTGTGCGGACCTGTTCGGTAACCACGACCTCGGACTTGTCGCCGCCTTCGCTGGTCTTCTTGGTGTTGAGCGGTTGGGAGCGCTTCGAGCCATCGCGGTAGATCGCGACGCACTTGAGACCCATCTTCCAAGCGTCCACGTAGGCGTTGCGGATCTCGGCGGCGGTGGCCTCGTTGGGCATGTTGACCGTCTTGGAGATGGCGCCGGAGATGAACGGCTGCGACGCACCCATCATGCTCAGATGGGCCTTGTAGTGGATGCTGCGGCGGCCCTTGTGGGGCTTGAAGGCGCAGTCGAACACCGAGAGATGGCTGGGCTTGAGCCCGCTAGCGATGACGGCGCCGTTTTCGCCGGTGACGTCTTCGATGGTGTCATGGGTCTCGATGTGCTTCTCGATGGCCGTGACCTCACTCGCCGAGTAGCCCAGGCGGCGGAGCGCCTCGGGCACGGTGCGGTTGACGATCTTCAGCATGCCGCCGCCGGCGAGCAGTTTGTACTTCACCAGGGCGATGTCGGGCTCGACGCCGGTGGTGTCGCAATCCATGAGGAACGCGATGGTGCCGGTCGGAGCGAGCACGGTGACCTGCGCGTTGCGGTAGCCGTGGGCCTTGCCCTTGGCGAGTGCGGTGTCCCAGGTGCGGCGGGCCTCGACCTTCAGGTAGGCGAACTCGTCGCTCGCCTGGATGGATTCCACGGCATCGCGGTGCTGCTGAATCACCCCCAGAGTCGAGGCGACATTGTCCTTGGCCACGGGGTTGGTCACTCCGGAGCAGCGAGAATCCTTGTAGCCAGCAAAGGGGCCTGTAATTCGGGAGATCTCGGCCGACTGCTCGTAAGCATGGCCGGTCATGATCGCGGTGATCGCACCCGCCAGCGCGCGTCCCTCGTCGGAGTCATAGGCGAGGCCGTAGCTCATGATCAACGAGCCCAGGTTGGCGTAGCCCAGCCCGAGGGTCCGAAAGATGTGCGAGTTCTCGGCGATCTGGCGGGTGGGGTAGCTGGCGTTGTCCACCAGAATTTCCTGCGCCGTGATGTAGATTCGCACCGCTGCCTTGAAGCGCTCGACGTCGAAGGTGCCGTTCGCCCGCTTAAACTTCATCAGGTTCAGCGAGGCGAGGTTGCAGGCGGTGTTGTTGAGGAACACATACTCCGAGCACGGATTGGTGCTGTGGATGGGCTCGGTGCCCTTGCAGGTGTGCCACTTTTGGATGGCGCCGTCGTACTGGAGCCCAGGGTCGCCACAAACCCAGGTGCCTTCGGCGATCTTGTCGAGCAGCACACTGGCGTCCTTTTTCTCCAGCGGCTTGCCGGAGGTCGTGGCACGGGTCCACCACTCACGGCCTTCCACAGCGGCCTGCATGAACTCGTCGCTCACGCGGACGGAGAGGTTTTCGTTCTGGTACATCACCGAGCCGTAGGCCTCGCCGTTGAACGAGCCGTCATAGCCCTGTTCGATGAGGGCCCAGGCCTTCCGTTCTTCCCTGGCCTTGGCGGTGATGAATTCCTCCACGTCGCCATGCCAGTCGCGGATGGTGTTCATCTTGGCGGCACGACGGGTTTTGCCACCCGACTTCACGACATTGGCCACCTGGTCGTAGACCTTGAGAAAGCTCATGGGTCCCGACGGACGCCCGCCGCCGGAGAGCTTCTCCTTGCTGGAACGGATCGGGGTGAGGTCGGTGCCGGTGCCGGAGCCGTACTTGAAGAGCATGGCCTCGGAGTAGGCGAGTTCCATGATGCTCTCCATGTTGTCCTGAACGGACTGGATGAAGCACGCGCTGCCCTGTGGGTATTCGTACTGCGTCGCGGCGCGGCGGGCTTCCTTGGCCTTGGGATCCCAGAACCAGTTGCCCCGGTCGCTGTGCTTCCCAACGCCGTATTCGTGGTACAGCCCGACGTTGAACCACACGGGCGAATTGAAGGCGCCGTACTGGTTGGCGCACAGCCAGGTCAGCTCATCGTAGAAGACCTCGCCATCTGCCTTGGAGAAATAGCCGTCGGCGACACCCCAGTCGGCGATGGTGCGGGTGACGCGATGGATCAGCTGCTTGACCGAATGCTCGCGCTCCGCCTTCTGAGGATCTCCGTAGAAATACTTCGAGCAGACCACCTTGGTCGCCAGCACCGACCAAGCCTTCGGTACCTCGACGCCTTCTTGTTTGAAGACCACTTTGCCACCGTCATCAGTGATCTCAGCGGTGCGACGCTCCCACTCGATTTGGTCGAAAGGGGCCACCTTGGCGTCGCTGAACACACGGCTCAGCTTCAACGCGGTTACCGGGCGGCGTGACGAGGCGTTCGATCTGCCCGCGGCAGCGGATGACGATTTGCCGCGCGCCTTGGCGGCGGCGGCGGCGGATTTGGCACCGCGACGGGCGGATTTGCCCGCCGAGGTGACGACAGAGTCTTGGGCGTCAATCATGGCTGTTGGCGTGGCTGGGGGTCTGGCTGACTTGGGTTCGATGGTGGCAACGGATGTCGGTCCCACTCTGGCTTCAGAAATAGCGCGATTTCTGGCCCAATGTGGGAACCGGTAAAATGGTAAAAAACGGCCCAAAAAAGGCCGTACGGGCCCTCTTTGGCACCCATCCTATTGGGGTGGGCATTCACGCTACCCCCACAGGTAGTGGTTTCAAGGGATATTTTGTGAAATGTCACGGGGGTGTGAATTTGAGGCGAAATCCCCTGCAAAAGAGGGAAATTTCGAACGCTTAGCCTGGCAAAAATCCGCGCCGAAACGAGGCCGAATTATTTATACTTGTGAACGTGTCATTCACCGGGTGTTCACCGGCAAATCGGAGCGAGGCGGTACGGAAGTCGGAGGGGGGCGTGTGGCGGGATTTTGACGGAAGTCCATGGCTCTCAGGTCTTCTTCGGACGGGCCGCCTCCGAATTGCTGCCAGTAACGAACCTTGAAGGGGTTCATTCTAGGACCAATCGCCGACTCGTTTACCCAGGCGGGCGCCATCGATTCCCACCAGCGGTCGTACCGGAGGGCCAGATCGGCGACCACGTCAGGGTGGTTGGCCAGGACATCGCGTGTCTCACCTGGATCCGCCACGACGTCAAAGAGTTGCCAGTGGGGGCGGGTGTCTCCGTCGGGTGATACCAGGTGCCATCGCTCAGAGCGAATGGCGCAGGTCCGGTAGCGGGCCATTTCGGGATTCACGCCCCGGGCCCAGCGTCCGACGTGGGTGAAGAGGAGGCGATCTCCGGCCTTGGAAGCCGGATGCTCCAGTTGGGGTACGAGCGATCGGCCCTCGATTTGACGTCGGAGCTGGGTCGAAAGGGGTACCCCGCTGATCTCGGCGAGGGTCGGCAGCACGTCGATGTGCGCGGAGAGTTCGTGACACTCGCCCGGTGAGAGATGCCCCAGCCATCTCCAGAAACTGACGGCGCGGGTGCCGCCGAGATAGGCTGTCCCTTTGCCGCCGCGCATGCCGGCGTTGTAGTCGGCCAAAAGGCCTCCGTCGGCGCCGTTGTCGGTCATGAAGATCACGAGCGTTTGGCGTTCAAGATCCCAAGCCGCGAGGCGCTCCAGGAGGCGCCCGACGTTGTCATCGATGTTGGCCACCATGCCGAGGTACTTCGCCGCCAGAGGACGGGTCACGCGTCCGGCATAGCGGGCTTCATCCTCGGGTCGCACCTGCAACGGGGCATGGGGCGCATTGGGAGTGATGTACGCGAAGAACGGCTGATCCCGGCGTCTGCCTTCGATCCATCGCATCGCCTGCGCGAAGAACACGTCAGTGCAGTAGCCATGAGTGTGTTCAAAAGTGCCGTTGTGACGCACCACGGGATCGAAATAGGTGTTGCCGGGCACATCGCCGCAGGAACCCGGGTAGGTCTGTCCAATGCCACCCCCGCCGTGAATGAACACTTCCTGGAACCCCCGGCGGTCCGGCTGATACGCCGGTTCGTCACCCAGATGCCACTTGCCAAAGATTCCGGTGGCGTATCCGGCGGACGAGAGGACCTCGGCCAGGGTGATGGCGGAGCGCGTGAGACGCTCCCGTTCGAGGATGGTATGTGTGACTCCGTTTCGGAACTCGTGTCGACCGGTGAGCAGTGCGGCTCGAGTCGGAGAGCAGGTGGGGCTCACGTGGAAGTCGGTGAACCGAACCGCTTCCCTCCCGAGCCGGTCGAGGTTTGGAGTTTTCAACACCGGATGGCCGTGCAGCGACAGATCTCCATAGCCCTGATCGTCGGTGAGGATGAAGATCACGTTGGGCCGTGAACCTGCCAGGCTGGGCGCCGCCTGGACCTGGCCGTGGATCCAGACCCACCCAATGGCGGCCAGGAGGAGGCCGATCCACGGGAATCGCCGCCCGCGTCGGCGATCCGCAGGAGCGATCCTTCCGAGGGATGTTTTGCCTTCCAAGAAAAGCAGGAAGCTCATGGGGTGGACGATAAGCCGAGCGCGATGGGGTGGAAGGATTTCGCTGGAGCCTGCGCCGGGCTGCGGCAGGATATAGCACTGTGAATTCGGATTCGGCCCGTTCTCCTTCTGCGTCCCCGGAATCGCCCGCGCGCCGCCTGCCGCGAAAATTCGGCCGGTATGAATTGCTGGAGGAACTTGGCCGCGGCGGCGCCGGGGTGATTTTCAAGGCCCGGCAGCCGGACCTGGATCGCCTGTGCGCGGTGAAGATGCTTCATGAATCGAGCGGTGGGGAGGCTTCCCGTTCGGCGTTGCTGCTGGCGGAGGCGCGTGCGGCGGCCGTATTGGATCATCCGAACATCGTGGGCATTTACGAGGTTGGCGACGCGGAGGGGCATCCGTTTTATTCGATGGAGTTTGTTCCGGGCGAGAACCTCACGGCGTTTGTGCGGTCCCGGATGATCCCTGCCGCCAAGGCCGCGGAATACGTGGAGAAGATCGCCTCCGCCATCGAGTACGCGCACTCGCGCGGCGTGACGCACTGCGATCTGAAGCCAGCCAACGTGCTGATTGATCCGCGTGACGAGCCCCAGATCACCGATTTTGGACTCGCGCGTCGCGTGGGTGTGGGCGCGGGCATACCGGCTTCGGCGACGGCCCGGGAAGATCCCACGGCAGGGGCCGGCTCACCGAACTTCATGGCGCCGGAGCAGGCTTCGGATCGGTTCGGGGCGATCGGCGTTCGTACCGATGTCTTCGGGATTGGAGCTATTCTTTACTACCTGCTGATGGACCGTCCGCCGTTCCGCGGGGAGACCGTTTCCGACACGATTCGTGCCGTCACCCAGGAGGACCCGGTGCGTCCGCGGGCGCTGCGTCCTGGCGTGCCCATTGATCTCGAGACCATCTGCCTGAAGTGCCTGGAGAAGCGTCCGGTGCGGCGCTACCAGTCGGCAGCCGAGGTGGCGGAGGAACTACGCCGATTCCTCCGCGATGAACCGATCCATGCGCGCCGCATTTCGCAGGTGGAGCGGGCGTGGCGGTTTGCACGCCGGCACCCGATGCTCTCTGGATTTGCCGGCGCCACACTGGCGTAGATGACCTTCATCGCGGTCGGGTCACCGATCGCCGCCTATCGCATCAACCAGGCGCGCGAGTTGGCCGACCAACAGCGGCGGCGCGCCGAGTCCAACGAACTGCGGGTGCGACGCCAGTTGTACGCCGTGCAATTTCAGGAAGCCGTTCAGGCTTCCGAGTCGGGGGACGCGCGACGCGCGCGCGATCTATTGTCCGGGCAGCGTCCCGGGGGAGACGCGGCCGCCTCCGCGTTGGAGGATTTTCGCGGATGGGAGTGGCGGTATCTGGCCGCCCAGGTGCGTGATCCCGAGGTCCCAGGAGTGGCCGTTTCCTCGGTTTCGGTGCTGGACGTGGCCGCGATCGAGCGAGGGCGTTCGCTCGTCATTCTGCGCGCCGATGGGACGGTGGATCGGTTGACCCCCTCCAAGGATTTAGCCGCTTCCCGCTCAGCGACCCGGATCTTTGGCGAGCCCTCCCGGACCAATCAGCTCGGACGATTAATCGCCTCTCCCGATGGATCCCGGCTCGCGTTTACCCGGTTCAATCTTGATTCCACCAACTCCGAGATCGTGATGGTCGAAACGCGGGGCTGGAAGGAATTGGGGAGGCTGCCCCTTCAGGGTGGGGTTCCGAATCTGGCCTTCAGCGCCGATGGAACCGCAGTGGTCTTGGCGGTTTTCCGTCGTGAAGGTGACCGGTTTCGTGCGGTGGTCGAGCGTTGGAATCCAGCGACAGCGAGCCGATCCCAACTGATCGACCTGGGGACCTCCCGGAGATTTAGCGTCCCGGTGTTTGATGCGGGCGCCACTCGCTTGGCAGTGGGGATGGATGACGGTCAGATTGAACTCCACGACCTCACCGGCCGACGGGCAAAGCAGGTCCTGAGCGGGCACCCGTTTGAACCCGGCTGGGCGGTGCTGATTGGAAGTTTGGAATTCTTTCCCGACGGACGTCATCTGGCCTCGGTCGGCGTCGATAAAACCGTTCGCATTTGGGATCTCGCAACGGGTCGCGACCAGATTCTGCGCGGCCACACCGATGCCGTGTATCAGGTGGCGGTGTCGCCCGATGGTCGGCAGGTCGCCACCGCGTCGCGCGACCGCACGATTCGGTTTTGGGATGCGATCAGCGGCGTCGAGCGGGGCGTGCTCACCGGCGGCGGCGCCAATCCGCCCAACATCGTTTTTACCCCCGACGGATCCACCCTGGTAGCCATCGGCGATGCCGACGGAAGGCGGCCCAGCTCGGTTCAGCTCTATGATGTTCGGCAGTCGTTGAAGCGAATTCTGCCGGAAGCGGAGGTCGACGCCGGCGTTCTGTGGGCCGAACTGCTTCCGGATTCCCAACACTGGTGGACGGTCACCGCGGAAAAACAGTGGACCTTGTATCGACTCGGCACCGCGGCGCCCTTGAAGCAGCTTTCGGAGACCAATGTCGCCGGGTTTCGGGCGCGGGCGTTCGACCCGGGAAGCCGCCGGATCGCGTCGGTGTCCGAGCAGGGCATGATCACGCTGACGCCACTGGACACCGGTGCCCGCCGCCAGTGGTCGCTGGGGCGGTCCGACCCCAACGTCTCCGTCCGATTCTCACCCGATGGTCGCTTGTTGGCGGTCGGATTTGGCACCTCGCACCTCACCGGCCCCGAGGCCCGCCAATGGCTGCAGGTTTGGGAGGTGGACTCCGGAGCTCGGTTGAATGAGTTTGAGACCATCGCCGACCGGTTCCAGTTCTCATCGGATGGCCATTGGTTGGCGACCTCAAATCGTCACGGCAGGGTGCGGCTCCATCGCATTGGGTCCGGGGTGACACGCGATCTTGGCGCCTTCTCGGCCTCAATCCAGGTTCTCGGCCTCGCCTTTTCCCCGGATGCCTCCGAGCTCGCCGCCGGTGCAGTCGACGGCACCATCAAGCTCTGGAACACCAAGACAGGCCAGGAGCTTGGAAGCTTTGATTCGCAAACCAGCGGGGTCCTCTCACTGGCCTATTCGCCATCGGGCGACCGACTCCTGAGCGGCAGCTTGGACGGCGCCCTGCAGGTTTGGGATCCCCGGAACCAACTTCGATTGGCCACCTTTCACACCCATTCCAAGGGCATTACCTCCCTCGCCTTCCGGGACGCCGACACGCTGGTGTCCGGCGACCTGGGTGCCATTCGGATCTGGAAGGCGAAGTCGGCCGCGCCGGATTCGGCTGACGACGCACGCAAGCTGCTCTAGGAGCGCGGGCCGGTGACGCCGCGTTTCGGGGGACAGCTGACGAACGCTAGCCATTCCTCCAGAGAACCGACCCGAGTGGCGCCAATGCGGTCAATCGTCTCTTGGAAGGCACCCGCCGCCCGGCCGCCCACCACCAGTTCAATCGGTGCCGGAAGCAACCGGCGCAAACGGAATAGTTCGTCGTTCAGGGCGTCGTCGGTCGCCGGATGGACCAGGCTTAACGCGACGACGGCGGCGGCGTTGAGACGTGCGGCGGCAGCTATTTCCGCGGCGGGCAGCGAGGCTCCTGCATGCACCACCCGCCATCCCTGTGTGGCAGCCATCGCCCCCGCCAGCAGCGCTCCGAGCTCATGCAGTTGACCCGCCGGCGTCGTGGTAAGCAGCACCGGGGCTGCCGGATGTAGGGCAATGGGACGGCACAGGGCGCCGAGGTGGGTTCGGAGCACCGCTGAGGCCACGTGTTCGTGGGCGATTTGCAATTCGCCGGCCTGCCATGCTGCGCCGATGCGCTCCACCAGCGGTGCCACTACCTGCAGGAGAAGAGCGGTCACGCCGAGTTCTACCGAACCGAGTTCCAGAACTTGCTCCAGCCGCGCACCATCCATCGCAGCTGCGGCAGCATAGGCGGAATCCAGCAAGTCCGCGAGGCGCGGATTCCGCCCCGGACCCGGCTCCTTCAACGCACCCGCCGACTCCGGCATCCCGGCGCCCTGGCGCCCCACCGGATCGGAACCGCCGTCCACCTGCGACATCAACAACTCCAATTGAGGCATTTCCAAGTGGGCCACGCTGCCGATGCTGTGCCCCTGCAAGGTCAGGCGACCGAGAAGGGCCAATCGGCGGACATCGTCGTCCGAATAGCGGCGCTGGTTTCCGCCGGATCGGATCGGGTGCACCGTCCCGTAGCGCCGCTCCCACACCCGAATGACGTGGGGCGAGAGACCGGTTCGCAGGGCGGTCGATTGAATGGTGTGTCGAAGTTCAGCCATTAAAGGTGGAGCAATGGGTAGACCAGAGTTAGACATTTTACAACGCGAACCCCGTTTCTTTCGATTAAGTTAAACAGGAGATTGACACATCACAAATACATAGACAACTATTAGCCATGATTCGATCCGGAACCACTTCTCGATCCAAAGCCAGCCCAGGGAGTTCTAATTCTGATCGGCGTGGCGCGTCTTCGAGGAGACGAGGCTCTGAGTTGACGGGAGTAAATCCGCGACGGGCCTCCAGGGTTGCAGCCGGGACCAAACCCAATGCGGAAACCCTCACCGGAGTGAACCGTCCCGTGGAAACGTTGCTCGGGATCCAGGTTCAGGTGCCGCGCGTTGCGGTGGACGCTCCGGCGCCCGCGGCCTCGTTCGCCGAGGTTCGCTCGCCGTTAACCTTGTACCTGCGCGACGCGGTGGAGGTGCCGCTGTTGTCGGTGGAGGAGGAAAACGCCCTGGCGGCGCGCATCAAGAAGGGCGATGCCGCCGCGCGCGAACACATGATCCGCGCAAATCTCCGGCTGGTGGTGAAGATTGCCCGCGACTACGACGGCTACGGGCTGCCGCTGCTGGACCTTATTAACGAGGGCAACATCGGACTCATGAAGGGGGTGGAGCGGTTCGACCCCGCCAAAGGGGGAAAGCTATCGACCTACGGCGCCTGGTGGATCAAGCAGTCGATCAAGCGGGCGTTGGCCAACCAATCCAAGACCATCCGACTTCCGGTGCATCTGGTGGACAAGGTCAACCGCTTGCGACGCGTGTCGCACGAGCTCCGCGAGCTCTACGGCCGCGAAGCCACCGAGGAGGAACTGGCCGAGGAGTTCGAGGTTCCCGTAAAGAAGATCCAACTGTGGATGCGGGCCTCAATGAAGACCGCCTCGTTGGACGCGCCGCTGGGTGACGACGATTCGAGCCCGTTGTCCGATGTGGTTCCGGCGACGGATACGCTCGACCCGTACGAGGATTTGGAGCAGCGGACGGTGCAGGAAATGGTCCGCCAATTTCTGCCAATTCTGCAGCCGCGCGAGTTGTCGATTCTCCAGGAGCGCTTCGGGCTGGAAGGCGGACCCGAAAAGACGCTCGACGAAATTGGTCAGCGATTTGGCGTCACCCGCGAGCGGATCCGCCAGCTTCAGAATCTGGCGCTGGCCAAGCTGAGGGCCAAGATCGAAGCGTTCGAGGCCATCCAGGTTCCGGCCTGAGCGCGGTCCCCATCGGGTTTCACCCTCCGGGCTCGCGGGTCAGCCCGGATACCCCTTCATCGCCTCCAGCATTTCGCGGATCGCGGGCTCCAGCCCCGTGAAAATCGCGCGACTCACCAAGCTGTGTCCGATGTTCAGTTCCACCAGGTGGGGGACGAGATGGATGAGTGCTACATTTTCCACGGTGAGACCATGACCGGCATTCACCTGGAGGCCGCCGGCATGCGCCCGGACTGAGGCCTGAACCAGGCGCTGGATCTCTTGGTTGCGTGCGTCTTTGCGGTGGTAGAAATCGGCAAAGCGTCCGGTGTGCAGCTCGACAAATTGGGCCCCAACGCGGACCGAGGCATCGATCTGCACCGGGTCGGGATCGATGAAAAGACTCACCTCGATGCCGTCGTCGTTGAGGCGTTTCCGGAGATCGGTCAGCGCCGCCTCCTGACCCGCGACGTCGAGTCCGCCCTCGGTGGTGACTTCCTCCCGATTTTCCGGCACCAAGCAGACAATGTGGGGATGGATTTTCAGGGCGAACTCCACGATCGCCGGCGCATTCGCCATCTCCAGGTTCAACCGCGTGGCGATGGAATCACGAAGGCGACGGACATCGTCCTCAATGATGTGGCGTCGATCCTCGCGTAGGTGAGCGGTGATGCCGTGGCACCCGGCGCGTTCACAGACGACCGCGGCGGCGACGGGATCGGGCTCGACCGCACGATCCGGAGGCGCATTGCGGTAGCGCGCCTGCCGGAGGGTGGCGACGTGATCGATGTTGACGCCAAGTTTCAGCATTTTGGGAAAGAGGGCAGGGATCAGAACAGAAGATCGTCCACGGCGATGGTTCCGTCATGCGGCTCAATGCGCTGCGGGGTTCTTGTGCGGGCGCGGGGGGGATGCCCCGTCAATCCAGCGCGCAAACACGATCAGTTCCGATGCGGTCAATCCCGCCGACGACTTCCGCTTCACGGCCAACTGGGTCGGACCGGTGACATGAGCCTCGGTGACTGTATCGTTCAGAAGTGCGCTTGCCGCACCTGCCCACGCGATGCCCGGACGGCGGATCGACACCTGGCGGAAGCGGAGGATATCGCTCGCTCCGGCGATCGCGGTGAAATTCCCCATCGCCTCGGCGCTGTTCTCCCATTGATAGAACAGGACGTCTGGCCGCTCCACCTGCGCTGCGAGCTCCTTCGGGAATCCCAGCTTGGATGGGCCCTGGGGCATCATGCCGAGGACCACGTAGCTGCGGGTGTCATCGG
>JANXMD010000847.1 GCA_025354845.1 Verrucomicrobiota bacterium
GAATCCGATCGAACCGAAAGATGCCGTCGAACCAACGTCTCCGCTTCGGTACAACGCGACTGCTGCAGACGAAGGCGTCCAAGAATGAGCAGCCCCTCGGGATCGTCCGGCGCGCCCGCGAGCAACTCGTTCAGCAGCGACTCCGCCTCGGCGAATCGGCGTTGGATGAGCAGCGCGTTGGCCTTGCCGGCCACGTTTTGCCGATCCTTGCGCAGGGCTTCGATTTCCCGGAGGAAGGGATCCGGCCAGTCAAATGGCCGTGGCAACGAGGCGGCGCGACGGGCAAGCGCATTGGCCCCCTCGGCATCCCCGAGGCGCAGCCGGGCTTGACTCAGAAGCAGCGCAGCGGGCCGTGCGGTGAAGGGATTGGTCAGACACGGCGTGAGCATCTCCACCGCTGCCGCCGGCGAATTGGCGGCCAGGCGAACGCGGGCCAATTCAAGCCGAGCCGCTGGATGATCAGGTCGCGCGCTCAACAGAGGACCCAGGGCCTGAGCCGCTTCATCAAAGCGCCCGCGTTCATTCAAACCCTGCACCCAGCGAAGTCGCGGTGCATCGGTGTTGGTGCCCGCCAATCGGGCGGCGAGAGCGAGATGCGCGAGCCCATCGTCGGGTTCCAAGGCGAGTTCCCGAAGCCCGAGCAAGTGCAACCACCGCACCGAATCCGACGCCCGCTCAACCGCGCGTGCGTAACAAAACTGCGCGTCGGCCAAGAAGTCGACGGCTTCACACGCCTGCCCCAGTTGACCCCAGGCGTCCGCCGACGCCGGCTGCGCTCGCACTGCGTCCCGGGCGGAACGCACTTGCGCCGCCTGGGTCGATTCGACTGCGGACAAATCCGGATCGGGTGGTTCGATCGACCTCTTCGCCGCAACCGCGGTCGCGGCCCCGGCGGCGTTGGTGTCGGAGCGAGATCCCACGTCGGGTGAATTCCGCGAACACCCAAATACCGCTCCAGCCGCGACCATCACGACGAGCAGCGTGAGTTTCATGGCGACATCGCCTTGCCCTCGCCATGCCGCACTTCGATTCGTCGATCCGCAGCGCCTCCCTCAAAGCGCTCACGAGTGCCGTCTGCCCAAAGCACCTCGATGGCATCCATCATCCCCGCAGCGCCAAGGCCAAAATGGAGGCGTGGTTCGTGACTCGACAGGTAGCTCGTGGCGGGTTGAAGCACGGCCCAATGACGCCGCCCCCCCGCGGTAACCACCGCCTCGGCACCGAGGGCATCGCGTCGTCCAAGCCGGGGTTCGGTCAACTGCAAGGTCACCCAGTGCCCACGGTGGGGAACGCGGTTACGCCACACCCGGACACTGCCCCCGAGCCCGGCACCCACGAGATCGGGAGCCCCGTCGCCATCGAGGTCGCCTGTCGCCAAGCTGCGTCCCACCAAAGCCAGCCCAGTGAGTTCGGGATTCGCTTCGGACACATCTTGGAAGCGACCCCGACCGTCATTGCGAAACACCTGGGGCCGCTGCGCATACCGTCCCCACCAGGGATCCACGCCCGGTTGCAACGGTGTCTGCCCCGGGGTCGCGCGACGCACCAGCCCGTTCACCTGAGCGAGATCCGGCGAGCCATCGGCATCGAAGTCCACCAGCACCGTGCCGAATCCCGTCCCGCGCCAACCCTGCTGCTGCAACCCCACTTGGGCCACCGAGTCGAGGAAGATGCCTCGTTGATCCTGTCGGAAGTACGAATGGAATTCCTCGGCAAGATGGGTGACGAACAAATCGCCAAGTCCATCGCCATCCCCGTCCGCAAACGCCGTTCCCATGTTGGCCGCGGTGCGTCCCATGGCATTGAAGGCGAGCCCGCGGGCCGCGGCCTCCTCGCGAAACGTGCCGTCATGCCGGTTGACGAAGAGCCGGTTCGGCCGGCCGTCATCGGCGACAAAAATGTCCGGCCAGCCGTCGCCATCAAAATCCGCGCAGACCAGTCCCAAGGCATCGCCCGGCGACGACGCGAGGCCGGAGCTCACCGTGACGTCCCGAAACCGGGGCACCCCACCGCCGGGCGGCGTCTCGTTGTGCCACAGCCGGGTGGCGGTTCCCGCGAAGGCCGCTGGAGCGCAGAAGTCCTGCCGCCCCTGCACGTCCTGGCACTTTTGAGTCGGGTCGAAGTCCACGTAGTTTCCAACCACCAGGTCCAGGCGCCCATCGCGATCGAAGTCGATGAAGCTTGCCGGCGCCGCCCAGCGCGGATCGTCGATTCCCGCTTCCTTCGAGACATCGCGGAATTTCCCGCCGCCGAGATTCAGCAACAGCCGAACCGCGCCATATTCGGTAATCACCAGGTCCGGCAGGCCGTCGTTGTTCACGTCGCCGGCGATCGCCCCCATGCCTCGGTGTGACAGATCCGTTCCCGAACCCGCGGAGACGTCGCGAAACGACCCGTCCGCCTCCTGATGAAACAGAGCGTTGTGCGCCCCGCTTCCCTCGGCCCCGTTCTGAACGCAGTACACGTCCACACGGCCGTCGCGATCGAAATCAAAGAGCACCAAGCCCGATCCCACCTGATCCGGCATGAAGTAGTTGGTGCCGGTGGCATGAACGAAATGAATCCCCGACTTGGCGGTAATGTCTTCAAACCAACTCCCGGCATCGGCCCTCGCGGCGGGTTTCGCTGCGACGGAATGGATGGCGGCGTCGGCGGTTCGAGGGGTGCCGGATGGACCGCATCCCGTCGCCACACTGAGCAACCACGGCACAAGATTCACTGCAATCCGGCGCAAGGAAGCGGCCTTCATGTCGACGGAGCGATCCAGGCCGCGGGGCGACCGCGACCGCGAAGCGCATCGAGGCATTCACGCACGGTCATTCCGCGGCGAGCCTCGGCATCCCACTTGACCGTGTGATCCCGCCACCGGCGCGCCTCCTCGGCAGTGGGCACGTAGGGGCGGTCATGGGGAACGTTCTGCCCCACAAGCATGGCCAGGTACCCATCCATGCCGAAGGAGTTCGAGGAATGGAGTAGCTGCACCCCGGCCACGATGCTGGGTCCATTCTCCTGATAGAACCGGACGAGCGGCTCAGCACCGTGGAGTTTGGTATCGGCCCGGCAGGCCTTCCAAAATGGCGTCTCGAGGCGGGTGTTGAACTTGTAGTGGACCGAAAGGAAGTCGCGAATGTCGTCCCACGCCTGCGTGTTGAAGCGGTTGTACAACTCAATCAAAGACGGAGTCGGATCGCAGAGGGAGTCGATCAGGGAATCCGCAAGCGTGCTGCATTCCACACAGATCACCTGGAGCGCGGTGGCCTCGAGGGGTTCCACAAACCCCACTGCATTGCCAATGCCAACCACGTTGCCCTTCCAGTTCCGCTCGTAGCGTCCGGAGCGATACCGGACCACGCGGGGCGTGTTGGTCACCTGGGGATTCTTGCGCAGGAATTCGGCGAGCGCGTCCTCATCGCTGATAAATGCCGAACTGTACACGTAGCCGCGATTGATGAAGTGCTCGTGCTCGATCCGCCAACACCAGCCGGCATCCATGGTCTCCACCTCGGTGCACGCGAGGATGGGCTCGCTGGTCCGCGGCCAACCGGCGATGACCGCCCGATCACAGAACAGCGAATCGGCATAGGAAATGAACGGGACTCCCAGCGTCTTGCCCAGCAGCTCGCTCCGGAATCCGCTGGCATCGAGATACAAATCCGCGGTGAGGCGTGTGCCCTCGGCAGTGACCAGTGCGGCGATGCCCTCGGGTCCCGCTTCGGCCGTGACCGTGGCATCGAGGATCTCGACCCCGAGGGCCCGAGACGTCGTCTCCAGCCAGCGCACCAGTTTGAGATTCTCAATGTGGAAGGCGTGCCGATTGTGGAAGTGCGGCATTCCGTCGGCGCGACGGGGAAAGGCTTTGTTGTGCCTCAGCAGCGCCGAATAGGGACCAATCCACGCCTCGTCAGGGCCGTAGAAGTAGCCGTTGTTGCGCGGCAGATCCGACTGACGATTCTGGTACTCGTAGGAAAAAGTGTAGTGGTACTGATCGCGTGGCCCCCAGAGGAACCGGATCCCCAGCTTCCAGGTGGGCTCGGCCAGCTCGTAGAACGACTGGGGCTTCAGCTTGAGGTAGTCAAAGAAGTGCTGCGGGAACGAGGGCGTGGTGCCCTCGCCGACGCCGATGACGCCGATCTCCGGACTGCGAACGACGCGAACGCTCAGGTGGGGCAGACGGCGCTTCAGGGTCAGTGCTGCCATCAGACCGGCACTTCCAGCCCCGAGGACTAGGACATCACGAACCTTCATGGGAAGAGCCAAAACCTAGCGGGGAAGCGCCCCGAGGCTCAATGGGGAAGAGAACAATTCCAGCACGGTTCACGCGCGGGGAGAGTTCGGGGACTACTTGGGAAGCTCCTCCATCCGGAAGGAACAGCAGCCGAGATCCATGACCTTCCTTCCGTTGGACAACTGGATTCGGTAACCCTTGGCAACGCTGTAGACGCGTTCCCGTCTCTCCTTCCGGCAGGTGATCAGTCCGGCGCCGCGCAGAATTCCGAGATGCTTGGAGACGTTGTAGGCGGAGATTTCCAGCGCGCTGGAGATCCCATTGACCGACTGCTCACGCGACAGCAACAGACGCAGGATCCGGAGGCGATTCTCCTCCCCCAAGGCCTTTAAGGCGCCAATGCAGTCCTTTCCCTTCACGCAACCAGGCTACCACTGCAATTCGCAGGGAAAAGTTTAAAGCCGATTCTTGGGGACGACTGGAATCGAAAACCCGAAAGGTCACCCCGGTGGACATGGATTCTGTTGAAATCCGGGCTGTGGGTGAGTTTAAATCACACCCG
>JANXMD010000114.1 GCA_025354845.1 Verrucomicrobiota bacterium
TAGTCGTCACCGGTGCCTTCCTTGAGCAGGCCGTAGATCGCATAGCGTTTGCCCGCGACCAGGGGGATTCCCGAGGAGGTCGCGTCATTCACTCCCGGTTCCTGGAACGGATCATTTGTCGCGGTGGACCGCGCTATCGACACCGCGTTGGAGACCTTTTCGTCGGTGCTCAGAAACAGTTCCGATTGATCATCGGCTCGAACGAAGAACTCGTAGTTGCCCGACTCGGTCGGCGTGATGTAGCCGGAGATCCGAGCACCGTAGTTGTCATAAACACCGGAGGGCGTGGCGAGGCGTGAGCTGAACTGCGGCGCGTAAAGCACCCTATCCGGCGTGTTCGCCTGATATCCCGGGGAATCGAGAAGATCCTGAACCGCAGTGCCGGTGATGCCGAAGAAGTACTCCACCTTGACACCGCCTGCGATCACCGAGAAGGCCGCAAAGGACTTCTTGGCATCCGCTGCGCTCTTCACTCCGGCGGTATCCACGATGTCTTTTACGGTCAGGGTGTAGGTCGTGCCCGAGGTCTGGGTGCTGGTGGCGAGACGAACGCGGGTCGGGCCAACCACAGTGACGCCCGAAACGGTCAATCCGTTGTCGAAACTGTAGTTTGCCGCGGCTCCGGCGGAGGCCGACGTAACCGCTTCCGAGAAGTCCACCGTCACCGTGTTGAACGTGTCACTTCCAACCACGTTGCTGAGCTTTGGAGGTGTCACGTCGGCCGTCACGGTGAGTGTAGCCTCGGCGCTGTTGGTCACCGCGCCCGGGATCGACAGCAGTGCACTGATCTTGGCGTTGGCGTCGGTCGGAAGGAGCGGTCCGAGCGTGATGCTTGATCCGATCCCATTCGGCACCTTCACCCCGTTCTTGACCCACTGGACCACCAGCGGAGCGGCGGTGCCGGAGGCCTCAAGGCTGAAGGTGACGGTGTCATTCACGGCAGCAGTCGCGGCCACCGGCTGCTTGGTGATCGCAATCGAGCCGCCACTGGGAATGGTCGCGGAGAGGAACGCGCCCGCAATCGGCTTGAGATCCGCCGCCGCGGTGGTGTCACCCACTTTGCGCCACGCCACCTGGGCGAAGTCGCCGCCGCCCCCCTCCTTGTAGAGCACCTGAATGGCATAACTCTTTCCCGCCACCAGACTCTTCACCCCCGTGGTGCGCACATCTCCCGTTTCCAAGAAGGCGTTGCAGCAACCCGTCTCCTCAGCCTCCATCGCCAGGTTCACCGCCTTGTCGTCCGGACTCAGGAACAACTGGGAGGCGTCATCGCTTCGGAGGAAGAACTCGTAGTCCCCCGATTGCACCGGGGTCACAAACCCGGTGATCCGGCCTCCATAGTTTTCGTGAATGTCGGTGGGATAAACCGTTCGGGTGTCAAACGAGGTCAGGTACAGGACCTCGTCCGGTTTGTTACCGGTGTATTTCGCGTCGTCCAGGAGTCCCTGGACCGCGGTACCGGTGATGGAGTTGAACGCCTCAAACTTAAGGAATCCAGGGACTTGGAGCGACTGCGCCTGCAGGGTCAATGCCGCTGAGCTCGCCAGACACGCCGCCAGCACGGCGGAACAGTAGGATGACTTGGTCATGGGGATGGGGATTTGGTTTGGAATTTCAAAGCCCATGGGGCTGAGAAAGGGTTTTCCCGGGTAGGGAGGAAAATCTCGGGGGTGGAAAGTAAGAAACCATCAACCCCGGCGACGGATCAACAGTTTTCGGACATGACACTCATTTTTCGGCCTAATGAACGCTCCAGCGTCCGTGGACGGGTTGGGGTCGCCCCCTCGCCGTCGCCCATGGAGTGGTTTGGGTCCGAGATCGGGACGGTTTCACGGCGCTTCGTGCCGAGAATTGATCCGAGTGCGGGGTTGTCTGTCCTCGCGACGTCAGGGTAGGGTCAGCCAGATGCGGTCCCATCCCATGACCCTCCATCGCCGCCGCGGCTTCGGGCGTCGAACCCTTCCCGTCTGGTTGAGTTCCCTGCTGGCGTCGGCGTTGACCCTCGCCGCAGCTCCCGCCCCCCAGAACGGCGGCAACCCGTTCCTTTCTGAGATTCGGCCCCTGCTCACGGAGTTCTGTGGTGACTGCCACGCCGACGGAGCGAAGAAGGGGGGAATCGCCTTTGACGAGTTTCCCACCGGCGACGCCGCCCTGGCGGACCACGCGCTCTGGCTCTCGGTGCTGAAGAACGTCCGCGCCGGACTAATGCCACCGGTGAAGAAATCCCAGCCCTCGGTAGAGCAAAAGCAGCGCCTTGAGCAGTGGATCAAATCAGCCGTTTTTCACGCCGACCCGGCAGATCCGGATCCGGGTCACGTGGTGGTTCGACGCCTCAACCGTACCGAGTATCGCAACACCATCCACGACCTGCTCGGGGTCGAGTTTGACACCCAGGTCGAATTCCCCGCCGACGACAGCGGCCACGGATTCGACAATATCGGCGAAGTGCTGACGGTGTCGCCCATGCTGCTGGAGAAGTACCTCGCGGCCGCCCAGACAATCGTCGAACGGGCCGTTCCCGGGGAAGCTGCATTGCCCGCGGAAACGGTGATTCCGGGGAAACGATTCGCCGCCACCAATGCACCGGCATCCGTCACTCGAGCGGGCGGCGTCGGGCCGGTATCGCTTTCCTATTACGAGTCGACACGCATCACGCACCGGGAGGTGCTCAAGCAGGGCGGCACCTTCAAGCTGGTGCTCGACCTCGCGGCCACCGAGCGGTTCGTGGATAATCAGTTCGACTACAACGAATGCCGGATCACCTTCCGGATCGACGGTCAGGAGGCGTGGTCCCGTACGTTCACCCGCGAGGGCAATCGCCCGTTCCAATTCACGATTGATCGCACGCTGGCCGGCGGCGAGCACGTGATGGAATTCGAGCTTCAGCCGCTCACGCCGGATCAAAAACACGTCCGCTCCCTCGCCCTACGTCTGGACTCGCTCACGCTTCGCGGCCCGCTGGAGAAAGCGCACTGGGTGAAGCCGGCCCAGTATGCACGCTTTTTCCCGAAGGCGCCCCCGACCGACGCGGCGGGCCGTCGCCGATACGCCCGGGAACTGATCGAACCCTTCGCCCGACGCGCCTTTCGACGCCCCGTGGACTCCACCACCGTGGATCGCCTCGCCGCCCTGGCCGAGAGCGTGTACGGCGACGGCGAGAAATCCTTCGAGGCCGGAGTCCGGCAGGCCATGGTGGCGGTCCTCGCCTCGCCGCGATTCCTCTTCCGCGAAGAGTCCACCGACCCTGTCGCCTCCCCTGGAAAGTATCCCTTTGTCGACGATTACGCCCTCGCCTCGCGGCTTTCGTACTTTTTCTGGTCCACCATGCCGGACGAGGAATTGCTCCGTCTCGCCGATAGCGGACAGCTTCGTGCGACTCTCGAACCCCAGGTACGGCGCATGATGTCCGATGCCCGGTTCGACGGATTCCTCCGCAACTTCGTCGGCCAATGGCTGCAGACCCGTGACATCGAAAATGTGTCCATTGACGCCCGACAAGTGCTGGCACGCGAAGCCATCCCGGATCCGGCATTTGAAGCAAAACGCGACCGCTTCCGCGTCCTGCGTCAACGGACTGAGAGCGATCTGACTCCCGACGAACGGAAGGAATTGGAACAACTCCGTCCCGCGATCATTAAACGGAACACCACACCGGTGCGCGTAGAGTTCAACGGAGAACTGCGCCGGGCAATGCGGCAGGAGACCGAGAAGACCGTGGCGTACGTTATCCGGGAAGACCGTCCCCTGCGCGAGTTGCTCGACAGCGATTATGAATTCCTCAATGAACGGCTCGCGAAGCACTACGGCCTGACCAACCTCACCACCGCGGTAACCGGAGACGAACTGCGTCGGGTCACGCTTCCCGCCGGCAGCGTGCGGGGCGGGCTGCTCACTCAGGGCACCATTCTGGCGGTCACCTCGAACCCCACGCGCACCTCGCCGGTGAAGCGCGGCTTGTTCGTCCTCGACAACATCCTCGGCACCCCGCCCCCGCCCCCGCCACCCGATGTGACGCCGCTCGAGGACGCCAGCAAGCGCGCGGCCAACAAGACGCCCACGTTGCGGGAGATGCTCGCCCTGCATCGCGAGAAGCCGTTGTGCAGCGGGTGCCACAACCGCATGGACCCGCTGGGGCTGGCTCTCGAGAATTTCAATGCCATGGGCTTGTGGCGCGAGTCTGAACGCGGTCAACCGGTGGACACATCGGGAGTGCTGCTTACCGGGGAAACGTTCAACGATGTCCGTGATCTCAAGAAGATCCTTGCGACCCGGCATGCGCCGGAATTCTACCGGACGCTGACCGAAAAGATGCTGACCTACGCGCTCGGTCGTGGACTGCGCGAGTCCGATGTGGAAACCGTGGATCAGATCGTGGACGCGGTCATTCGGGCCGATGGCAAACCCTCGGCCCTCATTTCGGGAATCACGAGCTCGGCGCCCTTTTTGAAAACCCGGCTTGCGACCGCCGCGGACTCCAAGCCCGCCGTTCCCAAGTCGTCCACGCAACTACCGCAACAGCGGGCCGACGCCCGGACCTCGAAGACGCCATGAGCACGAATCCGAACCCCGTCCGAAATCACGCCGCGGAACGCCACGCCAGCCTGAGCCGACGCCACTTCCTGCGCGGCCTGGGCGCGAGCGTCGCCCTGCCCACCTTTGTCTCGCTGGCACCAGGCGCCCTTCCGCTCCTCAGTGCCGCTGCACCGATGGCGACCACGGCAACGGGCGCCGCGCTGCGAACGGCGTTTGTGTTTTTTCCGAATGGAGCCATTCCCTCGGCCTGGTGGCCCAAGGAGGCCGGCGACGCCCTTCAATTCGGTGCAACCCTTCAGCCACTCGAAACACACACGAAGCGACTGCAGATCCTCGGCGGACTTGACCATCGTGCCGCGGAACCCGGTCCCGATGGCGGCGGGGATCATGCCCGCGGCAATGGCGTGTTCCTGACCGGAGTTCGGCTCAAGAAAAGTGCCACCGACATCCACGCCGGTATTTCCATCGACCAAGTGATGGCGCGCGAGGTGGGGCATCTGACGCGGTTCCCTTCGCTCGAGCTCACCGGGGACACCGGCCGTTACTCCGGCGCCTGCGATTCCGGGTACGCCTGCGCCTATCAGCATAATCTCTCGTGGAGCTCCCCCACCACACCGCTGTCCGCGGAGGCGAATCCGCGCCTGGTGTTTGAACGCCTGTTTGGCGCTGGGGCGCCAGGAGAACGCGCCGCAGGCCTGGAACGACGCCAACGCGAACAGCGGTCGATTCTTGATTTCATTCTCACCGACGCCCGCTCCATGCAGCGCCGGCTCAACGCGCCGGACCGGGACAAGCTGGATCAATACCTCACCGGCATCCGCGAGATCGAAACGCGCATCGCCCGCGCGGAACACTTGGGAGCGCCGCGCGATCCCGGAGTTGAGATCCCGGCAGGAATCCCGACCGACTACGGCGAGCATCTGCAGCTGATGTTCGACATGCTGGTGCTCGCCTTCCAGACCGACTCCACCCGCATCGCCACGATGCTGCTCGCGCACGACGGCAGCAACCGGTCGTTCTCCCACATCGGCATTCCGGAGGGGCATCACGATCTGTCCCACCACTTCAACGACCCGGAGAAGATCCGCAAGGTGGCGGACATCGACCGCTGGTACGCGCAGCAATTCGCCAAGTTCCTCGACAAAATGGAATCGACCCGCGACGTCGATGGCAACTCGCTGCTCCACAACTCCATGATCGTCTACGGCGGTGGCAATGCCGACGCCAACCGCCACACGCACTCAAATCTGCCCATCGTCCTCGCGGGCGGCGGCGGGGGCACCCTGACCCCGGGCCGCTACCAAAAGCACCGCGGCAAGCCGATGAGCAATCTGTTCCTCTCGCTTGCGGATCGCGTGGGCGTGTCGTCGTTGACGCAGTTCGGCGACTCCACTGGTCGGTTGGAATCGGTTTAGGGGCGGGGGGGAATCGGTACTCAGTGAGCGGTCAGTGATTTTCAGTTCGGGATCGGTAGTTCCTCAGCGTGCATGCAACAGACTCGATGGAATCAAGCGTGGCGGCTGCTCTTCGGCGGTTGGCTCACCTGCCTGGTGGCGTGGGCGGCGGGACCGATTCCCGACAAATTGGTGGTGCTGACCTTTGACGACTCGGTCGCCTCGCTCCACGCCAACGTGCGTCCGTTGCTGAAACAACACGGCTTCAGCGCCACGTTTTTCATCACCGAGGGATTCACCTTCACTACCAACAAGGTGGACTACATGACCTGGGAGCAAATTGCGGAGCTCCATCGGGACGGCTTTGAGATTGGCAATCACACACGGAGCCACATGGGAGTTTCGGCCGACACCCTCGGCCGACTTCGCGGCGAGGTGGAGTTCATCAACCAGCGCTGCGCCGAGCACGGCATCCCGCGGCCGGTGAGTTTTGGATACCCGGGCAATGCGATTCATCCCGCCGCCCTCCCGGTGTTGCGCGATCTCGGTTTTCGCTACGCACGACGCGGCGCCCAACCGGAGTACGCCTACGAGACCGGTCGAGGAATCCCGTTCGAACCAGGGCAGGACCATCTGCTGCTCATTCCCACCACCGGCGACGCGCGTCCCACCTGGACCTTGGACAACTTCCAGGCCGCGGTGACCCAGGCGCACGAC
>JANXMD010000166.1 GCA_025354845.1 Verrucomicrobiota bacterium
TGCTGCCCAAGAGCTTCGAGGAAGCCGCCAATCTGCTGCCCAAGGAGATGCAGCTACCGGAACTCAATCCGGACCACTTTGAATTCACCTATCAGGGCCGCATCGACGCCCTGGCCGAGCCCAACAAGTACATCATCGCCCGCGAGAAGGATGGCCTGGCCATTCGGACCGAGCGCGGGTTCATGCGGGCGTATGCGTTCGCCGACGGACACTCCGAGATTCACTTCTCGGCCGATGGCAATTTCGAGAAATGGGAGGAGGAACACACCCCCCCGACCAACGGAACTCCGCCCACCAAAGGGCTCTGAACGACCACGCAACAAGCCGGGCGGACTCCAAGTTGCGATTCGATCTCCCATCTCCCATCCCGCGGAGATCGGAGATCGGAGATCGAAGATCGGGAGGCCTGTCCCCTCCCTGTTGGCAGTGCAGGCCCGGAGGGGCGTCATCTTTGTAGCCCGGCAAACCCGATCGGTTCGAGCCCCAGCGGGGCGGCATCGTCCTGACTGGGATTCACGCGAAGATGTCGCCGCAGAAGGGGCTGGGGCGTTCCACCGGTATCCTTTTCTACAACGGTGACGCGCCGACGGCGCTGGAACGCGGCGCGGGATGAGAAAAGCCCAGGTTGTCACCGGACCGTCTGAAGCCCGGACTCCGAACGCGATAGGTTCTCTCGTTCCTGGTTACCCGCCTCCCAACAGCCCGCCCGTTGAAAAGTAAATCCGGCTGGCATCGCAGATTACCGGACCGTATCCGAGTAGATCTTGGCCTCGGTCTCGGTGATGCGCCCGTCCTTGTTGGTGTCGGCGCGCTGGACGGCGTCGTTGAAGGCCGTGTTCGGTCCACGAACGGTCTTGGTCTTGTGACCGAACACGAGAGGGATCTCCACCTCGGCGGACGACTCACGTCGGGAATGGCTCCCGTTGTATCGGCTCAGGGCCTCGTAGAATACCCGGCCGGCGGTTTCGTTTTCGAACTCCACCTTCACGCGGGGCTCGTCGCGAGTGACGGTTTCCTCGGTGTGAATGCAGCCGGCGGCGGCGACGCCAAGCAGGAGGAGGGGGACGGCAAGCAGTGCGGGTCGGGTGGGTAGGAAAGGAAGGGTCTTCATGTCGGGTGCTCGGACGCAACCGGATGCGGCGTCTCCGCGAGGAAACTGCCGGCTGCTTTCCACTGGGACCACCCGAATCGAACCGCGAAGGTTTCAAACTTTTCCGGTCCTCTTTTCCTTGGCAGGGATTGGCGGGGTGCCGTTACTCTTTCCCCACGCCGCTAGGTCCCGCGAAACCGGGAGTTTTCGGCCCTGTTTTGCCGAGTTGCATCGCAGTGCAGTGCAGCGTCCGCAGCGAATTCCAGTCATCCCATGAGTCTCAACACCGTCCATCAGCTCAAGACCGTCAAGAAGAACACCGCCAGCCTGGTGGAAGCCGAGCTCGGCCGCACCGGCGGTCTCCTCCGCCTCGCCCCCGCCTGGGTGCCCCGCTCCTTCCTCCAGCCAGGCCTGCGCATCAAGCTCCACCCCGACGACACCTACGCCTACGGCTTGAACCGCGGCGGCATCGACGAGCGCTGGTTTGCCTCCACCACGCCGACCGCCAACGAAGGCCGCGCCTGGGACGAAGGTCTAAGCTACTGCGTGGTCGGAAAGCAACGCTTCACCCTCCAGCAAGCGGTCGCCGACACCGGCGCCCTCCTGATCGGCAAGGCCATCGCGAAAAAGTACAGCCGCTGGCCGGTGTACTCGAAGTTCTTCGACAACATGGGCCCCATCCCCCACCACATGCACCAAAGCGCCAAGCAGGCGAAGCTGGTGGGCCAGGAAGGCAAGCCGGAGAGCTACTACTTTCCGCCGCAGCACAACAACGTCGGGAACAACTTCCCCTACACCTTTATGGGCTTCGAACCCGGCACCACCAAGGCGCAGGTTCGCAAGTGCATCGAGAACTGGAACAAGGGCGACAACGGCATTCTCGATCTTTCCAAGGCCTACCGCCTCAAGGTCGGTAGCGGTTGGCTGATCGACCCCTGCATCCTCCACGCCCCGGGAAGCCTGTGCACCTACGAGCCGCAGTGGGGCAGTGACGTCTTCGGCATGTACCAGAACCTGGTCGAAGGCCGCGAGGTTCCCTGGAGCCTGCTCGTGAAGGACATGCCCAAGAGCAAACACAAGGACATCGACTTCATCGTCGACCAGCTCGATTGGGACAAGAACGTCGACCCGAACTTCAAGGACAACCACTACCTCGAACCCGTGCCCGTGGCCGACACGCGGAGCGAAGGCTTCGTCGATCGCTGGATCGTGTACGGCAAGGTGGACGGCGAGCAGCTGTTCACTGCCAAGGAGCTGACGGTGGATCCTGGCTCCAAGGCGGTCATCAAAGACACCGGCGCCTACGGTCTGATCTGCGTCCAGGGCAGCGGCAAGATCAACGGCCAGCCCCTGGTGAGCCCGAAACTCATCCGCTTCACTGAGTTGACCGAAGACGAGTACTTCTGCACCGAAGACGGCGCCAAGGCCGGTGTGACCTTCGAGAACACCAGCGAAACCGAACCCCTGGTCTGCCTCCGCTACTTCGGCCCCGAGGTAAATCCCGATGCCCCCGCCATGGGCGCGTACCGGAAGAACACGTTCACCTGAGGGCGGTTCCATCGCACTCTGCCAAGGCGGCCGGCATCCATGCCCGCCGCTTTTTTCACGCCTTGATTGGTAATACCGACAGCGGTATTACTCGGTGGTGCGAATCACATCCAAGGGACAGGTGACCATCCCGCTGCCCATTCGTGCCGAGTTTGGATTCAAGCCTGGCACCGACGTCGAGTTTGTCGCCGAACAGGGAAAGGTGGTTTTGCGCGCACGGCGACGGGGAGCCGATCCGGTCGAAGCGTGGCTCAAGGAATCCACCGGAGTCGCCCGCCGCACGGTAACGACGACCAAAATCATGAAGCAGACCCGCGGGGAGGACTGATGCCCAGGATGCTCGACACCAACGTCCTTCTGGACATCGTCACCGCGGATGCAACCTGGATGCGGTGGTCGATCGAGCAGTTCCGCCGAGCCTCCAATGAGGGCCCAATTCTGTTGAATCCGATCGTCTACGCCGAATTGGCGCCGGCGTTTGAATCCCAGGCCGGATTGGATCGATGGTTGAAGCCGACTCTTTTTCGGCGGATGCCGCTCCCGTACGAAGCTGGCTTTCGGGCAAGTCGGGCGTTCCTCACCTACCGCGAGCGAGGCGGTTCCAAATCATCGCCGTTGCCCGATTTTTATATCGGGGCCCACGCCGAGTTCGAAGGTTGGACACTCGTCACCCGCGACGACACCCGCTACCGCACCTATTTCCCAAAGCTGACCCTGATCTCTCCAGATCGATGAGGATCCTTCAGCGTCCCTCCAGAACCGCCTCGATCTTCTCCTTCAGCTCGTCGCTGACCGCGGCGGAGGGGCGTTCGCCATCAACGATCGCGAACCCGTAGGTCTTCTGCAGACGGCGGAAGGAATCCCGCATCAGGGCCTGGTACTTGAGGAAGCTGTCGAACATGTCGCGTGACAACCCCAGATCCATGCCGCTCTCCCAGTAGTCGAGGGTCTGGTTCTTGGCGAACACCCGCTGCACCAATTGCTCGGGACGGACATCCAGGTAAAACACCGCGTCGGGCACCAGCGCGATGCCGTACAGATTCTTCAGCCACGCCTCGTCCATGCCGCGCACCAGATCGCGCGCCATCAGCGTGTAGATGTAGCGGTCGGCCAGCACCATGAACCCCGCCCGCAGCGCTGGCAGAATGGCGTTTTCCATCTGATCGGCGAAGTCGGTGGCGTAGAACAGCGACAACGTGGTACGCGACAGAATGTTCCCGTGCTGAGCCTGCTCGAGTTCCTCGCTGACCAGCGTGGACCGCTTGAGACCCACCTGCAGCGTGGCGTGACCGGTGCCCTCCAGCCACTGCACCAAACGTGAAATCTGGGTCGATCGGCCCGAACCATCCGCGCCCTCCACTACGATGAGCTTTCCGTTGAGCTTGGCGACCTCCTCGCCGGGGATGCCGCGTCCGAAGAAGCGCTTCACCGAGGGCGACGGCACGAACACCGCGGACTCGAGCGCGGACGGGTCGGGGC
>JANXMD010000194.1 GCA_025354845.1 Verrucomicrobiota bacterium
GAGTCGGCAGCTCGACCGCCACGGCATGCAGGAACAGGACCTCCGTCAGCGCTCCGAATTGACTGAAGGAGCGCGCGCCAACCTGGAACAGGAATCGCTCAACGTCCGCCGGCTGGCTGACGAGTGGAAGACACGACTGGAGCAAGCCTCTCAACTCGACAGCACCGCAGCCCGCACGCTGCTCCTCAAGGAAGTGGAGCGCGAATCGGCGCGCGATGCGGCGGACCTCACGCGCCACATTCTGGACGATGCCCGGCAACGCGCGGAGGAGGAGGCCCGCCGGGTTCTGGCCACCGCCGTCCAGCGCTATGCCGCCACCTACACCTTCGAAACCACCACCGCCACCGTCGCCCTCACCGGGGACGACATGAAAGGCCGGATCATCGGTCGCGAGGGACGCAACATCCGCGCCTTCGAAAACGCCACCGGGGTCACGGTGTTGGTGGACGACACCCCGAATGCGGTGGTCCTTTCCGGATTCGATCCGGTGCGTCGCGAAGTCGCCCGGCAGGCGATGGAACGCCTCATTCTCGACGGACGCATCCACCCGACGCGCATCGAAGAAGTGGTCGCCGCGGTCTCGGCAGAGATGGACACCTTCATCCAACGGAAGGGTGAGGATGCTGTGTTCCGCGTCGGGCTGTCCCCGGTCCACGCCGAAGTCGCCAAGATGCTGGGCAAACTCCACTTCCGGCGGAGCTTTTCGCAAAACGTGTTGGAACACTCGGTCGAGGTGGCGCATCTCGCCGGACTCATGGCCGCGGAACTGGGCGACGACATCGGTGCCGCCAAGCGGGCGGGACTGCTGCACGACGTGGGCAAGGCCATGACCCACGAGATCGAGGGCCCGCACGCACTGGTGGGCGCTGAATTTCTCAAGCGCCACGGCGAGGCCGCCAACATCCTCAATGGCGTGGCGAGCCATCATCAGGAGGTGCCGCACGAAAACATCCTCGGCATTCTGGTAGCGGCGGCGGACGCCATCAGCGCTTCACGGCCCGGGTCGCGCAGCGAAAGCATGACCACCTACCTCAAGCGCCTTGAGAATCTGGAGCTGATTGCGATGAGCTTTCCGGGGGTCGAAAAGGCCTTTGCCGTGCAGGCCGGTCGTGAGCTTCGGGTGGTGGTTCGCCCGGAGACCATCGACGACAACGCCTCGCTCTTGATGGCGCGACAGATTGCGCGTCGGATCGAGGACGAACTGCTGTATCCCGGACAAATCCGCATCACCGTGATCCGCGAGATGCGTTGCGTCGAATTTGCCAAGTAGGCGGGCTCCCTTCCGCCGATTTTCTCCTCCCCAGCCACGCCCAATCGGCGTTTGCTTGCGAAATGACCCCGAGCCCCGTCCCGCCCCTCACCCGACGCGAGTTCCTTGGACGTTCCGGCGCGGCCGCTCTGGGATCGGGATTGGGACTCGCCGGCATGTCCGGGCTCTTCGCCCAAAGTCCCGGGGATCGCCCCGCGCGCGAGGCGACGGTGCAGGTTCTGAATCCGCGGGATCGCGTCCCGGTGAGCATCATCATCGATGACTCCACCTGCCTGGTGAATCTGAACCGGTTCGCCATGCCCCAGTTCGACGAAGCCTTCGCCGGGGCGAATCCCGCATACAAGAAGCCGTGGCGCGACTGGCCATCTGAGATTCCCGATTCCTTTGTCCGGCGCTTTGGCACCTGGGCCGCCGACCACGGCGTGAAGGGGAAATACAGCATCGTGCCGCAACCCGCCTGCGTTGGCCGCATTGACCGGTTGCTTCCTGGATGGTCCGGCGCGGAGTTGGCGGCCTCGATTCGATGCGTGCAGGAGGTGATGATGCCGAACTGGGACATCCATCCCGAGATGGCCACCCACACGCGGATTATCGATCTGAAAACCGGCCACCCGTACCCCGAGATTTCCACGCGCTGGATGGA
>JANXMD010000258.1 GCA_025354845.1 Verrucomicrobiota bacterium
CTTCTTCCGACTGGGCGGGATTCAGCGGAAAGCTAGCGCTCAGCGAGATCGTTGGCGGTTGTTTCTTATTGTCGTAGGCCAAGTAGTTGATCACGTCCAACCCGGCCGCACCATCGGCCACGTAGGCGAGGCCGTTGTAAATGGAGAGCGCGTTGGCGATGCCCGGCGTGACGAATGTCGTCTGGAATGCCAACGCCCTGCCCCCGGCGCCGAGCGAGTAAAGGCTCACGTCGTCCGGCCCATTGACGCCGTTGCAGGCGAGGCCGAGGCCGGAACCGTTGGGCACCATCTGCTGCCAGCCGCGTTGGGCGGTGTTATTTTGGAGCAGGAAGACCGGCACCCCTGGGTTTGAGAGCGAAAACAGATTCACTCCGTTCGAATAGGTGACGTAGGCCAATCCGTTACCCGCCGTGATCCGGATGCCGCCCGAGGACGGAGCCGACCCGACCACCCGCAGCCCTTGCCCATCGAGCGGCAGCGCCAGCACGCTTGCGGTGGTCAATGCGTAGAGGTAGTCGCCCGCCAGCGCGAAATCTAACACCGGGTCACGCCCCGTGCTGAGTGTTTCCACCACGGACCCGGAAGCCACGTCCACCGCGGCAATCTGGCCATTGGCACAGCCGGCGTAGGCGATGCCGCCGGCAATGGCGACTGCCTTCACCGGACTGGCCAGGAAAACGGTGTTGCTGATGGTCGCGGTAGTGGGATCGGTAAGATCGAGAAGGACGAGTCCAGCGGTGTCGCAGGCCACGGCAGCGAAGTTGCCCGTAAGAGCCACCCGGCGAGCCGGCCCCGGCGTGGGCACCTGGGCGACCCGAATGGGATTGATGCCCGAGACGTTGAAGACGGTGACACTGCCATTCGAATTGGCGACGACGGCCAGGTCATTCAGCGTCGCGATGTCCACCGCACTACCGTCGGTGGCGGCCGTGCCAATGACGCCCGTGGCGGCGGGGCGTCCATCGAGCGGATTGGTTCCCTGCCGCACCTCGACGCCATCGGGGATGCCGTCGCCATCGCTATCAGGGTTGTTGGGGTCGGTTCCGAGAACAAATTCCTCCAGATCAGGCAGTCCATCCCCATCGGAATCCGTGACCGACTTTGAGGCGTCGAAATTGACGAAGATTTGCCCCAAGTCGGTGGTGAGGCCCGAGGATTCAGTCCTGCCTTGAGCAAATCCAAAAAGCCCAGTCTGCGCCTCGTAGGCGACGAGCCGATACGCCACTCGAGGTGGAAGGATCACATCGATTTTACCCGCCGAAGTCGTCTTGCCTCTCAAGGTCTTGATCGTCGTATCCCCAGAATCGTAGTCCGCGTATTCGATAACATATTTCGCATCAAATCCGTCCGCCTTTTCGGGGGCGATACCCGCCGGACGCGCCTTCTTCCGGGGCGTTATTGGCGGAGCATTTTGGCAATCTGCCTTCTCGGGATTGAAATGAACCTCGAGCTTATCGGAATCCGGAACAACCTGCCCTCCCAATTGTTTAATGGAATTGCCAACCCCTCGCGTCAGGGAGGACCAGGAGCCAACCTGAATCGGCGTGCCGAATTCAGTCAGAACGGAATGCGGACGCGAAGCACCCCGTGTGTAAAAGGTAACGGTCGCATTTGCGTTCCTTGTAAACCCGAATTCACGGCATCCATTTTCAGGATGCTGCTTGAATACGGGTGCGGAAGGGTCTGTGAGAGTGCAGAAAGAAAAATGATCCTCGGTCTTTTCCACCAACACCACATCCCCATCGTTTGGCCCTAGAATATCAATTTTATAGATATCCCCCGCTGTTGGGTTCACGTCGGTGGAGAATTTATTGATTAGGGTAAATATCGCATCGTTGACCGTCCCGTTCAGGTCCCTTGCCATTCGTGCCAAGAACTCTTCGGGCGTCAGCCCCGTCGGCATCGTGACCGTCACGGTGTAGTTGTCGTAAACATAGGGCCCAAATCCGTCATCAATGTTCTGGAGCTGGCGCCCTTGACTGGAAATGGATTGTTGCAGCTCCGGGCTAAGTGGCGGCGAGAGCAATCGCCGATGAACCGGGGAACTACACGGACTAAAATCACCGGGTCCGAAGGTCAGTTGTCCAATGACCGTCGTTCCAGGCATCGTGCCGTGCCAACCCGGCCGCTTGACCCCGTAACCGGCATCACTCTCCACGAAGTTCCCGTCGGCGGTAACGGTCATCGGGCCGGCCACCTCCCAGCGACCCAGATCGTGATTGAAACTCCAAAGCGCGCTCTTGGCGCCGGGCGGTAGTTTCACGCCGGTGACGGAATCGGGCAGGTTGGGAAACCGCACCGGCACCGGGCGGTCGAAGTTCTGCGGCCCGTCGGTTTGAATCGAGATGTCGAGGGTGTGTTTGAGGCCCGGCGGCAGGGGCTCGGGCAGGCGGTCCGACGCGACCGGGGCGATACCGACACGACCACCACGCGCGCCGTTCTCCGCCAGCAGAGAGTTGGCGGGCACCATGATTTGCACCCCTGCCAGGGCCGGGTTGGCGGTGGTCACCGCCGCCGGGAAGTTGATCACGGTATCACGGGTGGCGCTGACTGGCTGGAGCGTATTGGCCACCACCAGCGGCAGGTACATGATGCCATTGGTCGATAGGGGGGCACCGGCCAGATTATCCGTGCGACCCGCCACCGCCTCCCAAGCCTTTTCGATCACGGGGTAATAGGCCCGTTGCGCCCACGGCAGGGTCGTGTCGCCGGTGAGGTAACTGGTGCTGGGCCGGCCATCGATCCGCACGAAGAACCGTCCGGCGGGACTCGGACTGAGGGTGAAACGCCCCGCGGAATCCGTCGTCGTGCGCACCGTTTCCTCGGCCCCGACGACTTCGATGTTGACGCCTTGCAACGGCCGTTCGACGACGTTGGTGGTATTGAGATTGCCCGGGGCGAGATCGCTGCGATAGACGCGCCCGCTCACGGCCGTCTTCGCAATCGCCGCGATGCTCACGGTGTCGAAGTCAATCGTAAGCGTGCCGCCGGGCTGGCCATCGCCATCCGCATCCACCGCGCGACCCAACATGTCCTTCACCTTGTCGCCGTGAAACGTGACGTGAACCCGCGCGCCGCCGGGGAGGTTTTCGAGGTAGAACAGCGTGGCCGTCTGGCGGTCGGACGAGAGCTCAATGCGGGAGAGGATGCGACGGCCGCCGAACTCGGCAAAGAAGTCGTCGACGCCAATCAGCGTATTTGCGGCCAACGGCTCACTAAAGCGTACAAACGTCTCGCGCGTCACTGAGACCCCGATCTCGCCGTTGCGCGGGGAGGTTTCGATCAAACCAACCGATTGTGGCGGATCTGCCACGGCGGGATCGGTGCCATCCTGATATTCTTTGAGGTTGCTGCGTCCGTCTTGATCAAAGTCCAGAACGGCGTCGCTGGGGTCCAGGGCGCTGAGAAAGCTGGCGTGCTTAAGTTCGTAAGCGTCGTCAATCCCATCGCCATCCGTATCGATCGGTGCACTGAGAGGAATTTCTCCCACCCGATAAAAGGCCGAGGCACGCCCGGACGCCGACGCGGGATCCGTCAGCTCGACCGTGCCAGCTGCCCCGAGTTTCAACGCCGTCGGCGCGGTAATGGCGGCGACTGCCCCGCCCCGATAAAGAATATAATAGGAATCCGCCCGACCGGTGAAACGCACCGTCATGTGGCCATCCACTGACAGCTTCGGCTGCACGGTGAGGCTCTGGGCCACAGACTCAAAACCGGTAAGACAGCAAACCACCGCAAGAATCGCCAGCCCCCGTGCGTACGCGCAGACAGCCCGCAGAGGCATTGGCGCCACGCGGCAGGCGCTCCCTTCGCGGCGTGCCATCGACTTCAGGATGTGATGCGGACCGATCAAGAGAGTTTAGCTTCCACGACGACGCTAGCGAACGGCAGGGAGCCGTTGATGCCACGGACCTCGCCGCGACGACGACGCAAGGTCGCACGCCGCGAAGGGGTTGCAGATGGAAGGTCGGATGACATCACCTCTC
>JANXMD010000270.1 GCA_025354845.1 Verrucomicrobiota bacterium
GCCGTCTTCGCTCTGGCTGGCGATTCCCGTCCGGCGATCCAGGCCAGCCCGTACAGTGGCCATTCGGCATCGTGGAGGCCTTCGCCCGGGTGGAGACGATGGGCCGCCCGGGCAAATCCGTCGAAGTCTCCCGCTCGGAGCCGCCACTTGGCTTGCTCCAATTGAAGCGGAAGCGGGGCGTCCTCGGAAATGGAGGCGAGGAGCGTTCCGAGCAACGCTTCCGCCCGAACGTGAACCGCGGCGCCGACGGCGCGCTCGAGATCGTCACGATTGGTGCCGCTCAGGGCGAGCAGCCAACGGATCTCACCAGACAGCCGGTCCGCGAGCCGGGCGTCCCGAGCGGGAAGGCGTGCTTCGGCGGCGAGGAGCGCCCGGAGTGATTCCAGATTCGCCGGATTCGCGGCCGCGGCGGCCCGTCGGTGGAGCAGGGCGGCGCGAAGGTCACCGCGACGGTCGCAGTTCAGGGCGAGGCCGGCTTCCAGCCTGGCTTCGAGTCGATCGAAGCCACTAATGCGGATTTCGGGGGAGAATCCGGCAGGCGTGGTCCGCCAGATCCGTGGCAGGCACGCGGCGGTGAAGAGTAGAATGACGAAGCAAATCGCGGTTGCGGCGGCGAACCACGGCTCATGGTGGAGCTGCCGGACGAGCGGTCCGTTCAGCATTCCCGCGATGGCGGAATCGGTCTCATTCCCGCGCCGGTCGGCGGTCCGAAAGGCCCACCGCCTCAGCCGACGGATTCCCTGCCACGTGATTCTGCAGAATGCTCTCATGCACCCCATCCCTTTCTTCCCCGGGACCGCGCGGCCGCTCGGCCAAGTCGCAAAGGCCACCGGCGATAGCTTAACGCCGGTGACCACCAAGATGAAGTGGTTCTCTCGCCGCACCCCCGGGTACGAACGGGACGGTCGATGCTCAACCCTTCGGTAGCGAGGCCAGGGTTTTGTCCATCCACTTCACTTGGTCCGGAAAGAGCAGGTTGCGATTCACGCGTTCCGCGGTGGCACGGGCGTCGTTGGCACGTCCTCCGAGTGCGTAAACTTCAAACAGGGCGAGGTCGTACTGCACTTGCTGCGCTAGACTCAACGAGGCCCTGGGAAGGCTTTTCAACAACGACTCGCACTCGCCAAGCCGGTGGTTTTGCGCCAGCGCCTGGGCGTGGTTGATCTGGAAATTCGTCGATTCGGGTCGGGTCTGAATCAGCTCCAACGTAATCTGAAGGGCCTCGAAGGGATTCTCGCGAAGGGTCAGCAGGGTCGCTGCGTAGTCGTTTTTTGCTTCGAGTCCGGTGGGGTCGAGCTTGGTTGCGCCGTTATCACGCAGCTTCTTCGCGGCCGATAGCATTTCCCGGGCATCCTTGGCTTCGTAGGCAACCAGCAAGAATTGCTTCCAAAAGATGGCACCGGCGTTCGTGGAGCCGGTCATGGTCTTCAACAGCGTGAGGGCCCGGCCTGGGTAGCCCAGCTTGGACATGGTGATGGCGCTGTCGAAGTTGATCTCCTCGGAGACCGTGGGTTGCTCGACAAACTTCCCGAAAGCGTCGTCGGCCGCCTCGTCCCGGCGTTGACCGCGGAGGCCGGCACCCTCGAGGAAAAAACCATAGCTCCCGAGAATCGGGCGTACCAACTCCACGCCTCGAAGCTGGATGCCGGCGGCCCGGAGCTCGTCCCACGATTTGCCGCTGATGAGCAGCTGGCCGAGTTGCACCCAGAGTCCGGGTGAGTATTTGAACCGTGGCATTTGTTCCCGCGCGAATTTGGCGGCTTCGTCGTACATCTGGAACTCCGCCCACACTTGGATCAATTGCACTGCCTCTTGAGGAGACTCCGGAACTCCGAGCGACGTGCGGGCCAGCTCCTGGGCATCCTTCGAACGTCCGACCGACTTCAGCAGCAGCAGGTGGACGAAGCGGTCGTGGAAGCGCGCTTCCTTGATTTCCTCGTAGGCCTTCAAGTGGCGCTCAAAGTCCGCAACGCGGAGTTCCTTTTGGTCCAGAAAGAGCAGCAAGCGCAACGCGGTGACCCGGCTCGCCGGGTCACCGGCGGCCTTTTCCAGAACCGCATAGGCGGCCTTGGACTCGGCGGACGAGCCTTGAACGAACTGCCAGGCCTGTTGGTAAAGTTCGGAATCGGCGTCACCCCGGGTGAGTGAGGCGCGTTCCTTTAACACGGCCCCAAGGCGTGGAAATTGATCGGTGTACAACAGGGCGGCGAGCAGGCCGCGGGTGGTGCTCAGATTTCTCGGCGCGTCTGGTTTGTCCAGGGTTTCCAGCAGCCACTGAAACTGATTGTAGCGGAGGTAGAAATCGGAAGCGACCGTGATGCTGTTCTCATTGGTTCCCGCCAGCTTGAAAAGTTCGGTCGATTCGTACATCCCCTGAGCCAGCAATTCGGGTGAGGCGACCTTCTGGCCGGCTAGCGCCTTGAGGAATCCGCGCGTGGCCTCGGCGTTCACCGGATCACTGGCCAGAGCCGCACGCCATTTCTGGACGGCCTCGACGTCGTGTCCGGCAGCCGCCTCCAGAGCCGCGGCCCGACGGAAGGCGGCGCACTGGATGATGTCCAATCCGCGGACCTTCTGGACGGGAGAATACCCGGAGGGGGAGGTGATCCAGATTCGCGGTACCAGGGCGATCACGATGAGCACGCACAGGATGGCGGCGGCAACCGCCCAACGGAAAAAACCCTCGTAGAACAGCAGGTACAGAAAGTAGTTCCTGCGGACCGCCCGCGGGACGCGCTTGGTTCGCATCCGCAGGTTTTTGGCCATCATGTCGGACATCTCCGCAGGCGTGGCTCGATTGGGAGCCTCCGGGGACCTTGGGCCCCCTGCTTTGGGCGGATTACCGGAATTTTCAGGAGTGGAATCGGACATAGCAATTCGCGGGATCGGACAGACTCAAAATAGCGGTGAAATCCTCAATGACCAGCCGGTTGTCCCCGGTTGACCCGGTTCCCGGACCGGCGTCGCAACTGATGCACCGCCCGCCGGACGCTGGGGTTCAACCCTGAGTTACCGGCTCCACCTTGGAGCGCCCGTGTGGCCACCTCGCGGTGGGCTCCGGTGAGCTCCATCACGATTCGAACCGCGCGGTCCCTGAGTTTGGCGTTGGAGGGATTTAGGTCAACCATGAGATTATCCATCACCTTGCCTAATTGAACCATGGCGAGCGTGGTGACCGCGTTGAGAATGAGCTTGGTGGCAGTGCCGGATTTCAGCCGGGTGGAGCCGGTGATCACTTCAGGACCTGTGTCCGGCAGGATGCAGTGATCCGGCTTCCAGCCGTCGCGGAATCGCAACCCCGGGTTGAAGGAGATCAATCCGGTGGTGGCCCCGGCAGCACGGGCCGCGCTCAGGGCGCCCCAGACGAACGGCGTGCGCCCGCTGGCGGCGATGCCGACCACCACATCCTTTTGGGTGATCCCGCGAGCGCGGATGGACTCAACTCCCGCCACCGAGTCGTCTTCCGCGCCCTCCACCGCGGCATGGAGGGCCCTGGCACCGCCGGCGATAATGCCCTGCACCCAATCGGGCGGAGTGCGAAACGTCGGGGGACACTCACTCGCGTCCAACACGCCGAGCCGTCCGCTGGTGCCCGCCCCCACGTAGATCAGGCGCCCTCCCTGTCCCAATGCCCGGACCACCGAGCGGATCAGTCCGAGAACGCCACGGTGTACTCCAGGATCGGACAGCAAGGTCTGAATCCCCCGTTTCTCTTCGTTCCAAAGACACTTCAGCGCCTGCTTCAATGGCATCCGATCGAGTCCCTTCGACCGGGGATTCCGGTGTTCCGTGGGCGACAGTCCCGTACTGCGCGGGATCCAGATGGTTGGCCGAGCGGTGCTGGAGTGGGACGTGCGCGATGGCTTCGATCGTGCCCGGGGTGCCACCGGGCTTCCGGGGGCATTGAGTGCCAGCCAGACTTCGCGGGCCATGACCACGGCTCCCCAGACCGATTCCCGTTCGAGCGGACGAACGAGTGCCTTCGGCCAGCGGGCTCGAATCTGTCGTCCGACGGCGGCTGCGAACCCGGGTTGCCGCAGCAGAACACTGCCGGTGAGGTGAAACGCGACCACTCCGCCGCGCGGAATCAAACGCCGGGCGCACGCTGCGGCGTCGTCGGCCAGGGACTCGGAAAGGCGGGTCAGCACCCGCTTTGCCACACGATCTCCGGCGGAGGCGGCGTCGAACACTTCGGGTGCGAGCGCGGCAATGCCGCCTTTTCCCGCGGCTTGCATCCAGGGGATCAGATCGTCGGGAACGTTTAGTTGGAGCTGTCGCAGGACCCGCTGTCCCAGTCGGCCCCAGGTTCCGGTCCGATCTGCTTCCGCCACGGATTCGCGCAGCGCCGAGTGGGCGATGTCATAGCCGCTGCAGCGATCGCCGAGCAGGTGTCCCCAGCCGCCCACCTTGGCAGTCCGGCCGAGGGCTGAACGTCCGTAGCAGCAGGAACCGGTGCCGCTCAGAACGATGACGCGGGCCTCCGGCGGGGCTGGGCGGCGTCGGGACGTTGGATTGGAACGCGCATCGCTGCCGGAGAGCTCTGCTGCGGCGAGTGCGGACTGCAGATCGTGATCCACGGCGCGGGGAACTCCGGGCCAGACGCGTTCCAAGAGCCGTTCCACCCGTTGGACGTCATCGGCGCCCCGAACTCCGGCCATGCCGGCACCGATGGCCAGAACCGGTGGCAACGCGTCGCGCAGATCGGAAAAACGCTGAAGCAACACGGCGTCCGAAACCAGCCGCAGGTTCGCCGCGCCGGATTCAATTCGCGTTAGGAGCGTTCCAGAACGATCGCACGCCAGCGCCAGCGTCCGGGTGCCCCCGCATTCGATGCCGAGCAGGATGCCGTCTGGGGGTTGGGGCGAGGCGGTGGTCACGGCGCCAGCATGGAAGCACCGGTTGTCCGACGGCAATCTTCGAGCGGGTCCGCGATTTACCGGTGACGGTGGATTCTTCATTGGATTTTGAGCGTCGGCTCGTCTCAACCTCCGCGCAGTTTCAGCCCGAGAGATCCATGACCTTTCCCAAGATTGCTTCCTTTCGCACCGCGCCGGCGTTGCAGGAACACGCGGCAACCCTCGGCCTCCGCCTGCGCTGCGATTCGATACTGAAATCAGGACCGGACTCCCCGCTGGGCCGTTCAACGGTTCTAGGTGGCCGACGTATTGGCAACCGGTTTGCCGTGCTGCCGATGGAGGGATGGGACGGCACTCCGGAAGGGTTTCCCACGGATCTCTTGCTGCGACGGTGGCGTCGTTTTGGAGAGAGCGGTGCCAAGCTGATCTGGGGCTGTGAGGCCGCCGCAGTGCGCCACGACGGGCGCGCCAATCCGAATCAGCTGATCCTGAGTCCGGAGACCCTTGGCCCCATCGCGGCCGCACGTGAGGGCCTCGTGGCGGCGCATCGGGAACGCTGGGGAGTGACCGAGGATTTGCTCGTGGGGTTGCAGCTGACGCATTCGGGCCGATTCAGCCGGCCTGGCCCCACACGGAGTGCCGAACCCCGCGTCGCGTACCGGCATCCCCTGCTCGACGCGCGCTTTGGCGTCACGTCCGACTCGCAGGTGTTTACCGACGACGAGCTCGATCGGTTGGTGGAGGACTTCATCACCGCCGCGGGCATTGCCGAAAGGGCCGGATTTGATTTCGTCGACGTGAAGCACTGCCACGGGTATCTCGGTCACGAGTTGTTGAGCGCGGTCCAACGTCCCGGTCGTTTCGGCGGGA
>JANXMD010000288.1 GCA_025354845.1 Verrucomicrobiota bacterium
CGCCTGCAGCGCCGCGCGCTAAAGGAAAACCGATTGGATGACGCGAATGTCGAAACCATCCGCAGCCGTCTGGAGACCTACAAGCGCGAGACCCGCGCCGTGCTCGACTGCTATCCCGAGAACATCAGCCACCAGATTGACTCCACCCAGGAGCCGATGCGCGTGCTGCTGGATATCCTCCAGATCATCTCGCGCATTCCCAAGCCGGCCATCAGCGATGGCAACACTACCTTCGCCGGTGGTCCCGCCGCCTGACCGCATCGAAGGTCACACTGGGTTCTGGATCCCTCGGAGGGTCCGTGGTTGATAGCGGTCATTGGACGCCGGTCTCCCACTGCATCGCTTCATGAGTGCCCTCATTCGCGTCGCCTTCATGGGCACGCCAGAACTCGCCCGCGTGGTCCTCGCGCGGCTTGCCGACGCCCCCGGATTCGAACTCTGCGCGGTGGTGGCGCAGCCAGATCGTCCCGCCGGGCGATCCCTCGAACTCAAGCCCCCCGCGGTCAAGGTCGAGGCACTGGCCCGCGGATTGCCCCTGTTCCAGCCGGAACGCGCGCGTCAGCCGGAGTTCATTGACCAGGTCCGTAGCTGGGCCCCGCAGGTCCTCGTGGTGGCCGCGTACGGACAGATTCTTCCCCAGGCCCTGCTCGATATTCCGCCACACGGCTGCCTGAACCTCCACACCTCGCTGCTGCCCCGCTGGCGCGGCGCCGCGCCAATCCAGTGGGCCATCGCCTCGGGCGACGCCGAGACCGGCGTCACGCTCATGCGCATGGACGCCGGCCTGGACACCGGCGCCATCGTGTCGATAGCCCGCACGCCCATCAGCCCGGAAGACACCTCGGCGACCCTGCACGACCGCCTCGCCGTTCTCGGCGCCGAACTGCTGCTCGACACGCTTCCCGGTTATCTCGCGGGGTCGATCCTTCCGACGCCCCAGCCGGTCGAGGGCGTGACCGTGGCCCGCAAGATCACTCGCGAAGACGGACGCATCGACTGGACCCGGCCCGCCATCGAGCTCTGGCACCACCTCCGCGGCTTCACCCCGTGGCCTGGGCTGCACGCAATGCTTCCAACCGAACCGAAGGCAAAACTGCTGAAGGTGCTCGTCGCTCATCCGGGGAACCTGAATGGCATCCCCGGCTCGGTGATCGCCGGTCCTGCGGGAGAGCTCGTGGTGGCGTGTGGGATCGGCTCACTGCACCTCACCGAACTGCAGTTGGAGGGCGGACGCCCCCAGACCGCCGCCCAGTTTCTCGCCGGCAACCGACCGACTCGGTTGGAATAACTGCAGGACATCGCGCGGATGCATTCCGCCGGCAATCCGCTACGCTTCCGTCGATGAAGCGCACCCGGGCCTTTCTTGTCGCGACGTTCCTGACCGCCGCGATTCCTGGCGTCGCTCAAACCGATCCCGAGAATCTTGCCCAACTGCTCGAGGCGGGCCGAAACCTGTTGAACCAGCAACTCGACGCCCGCGGAATCGCTCTCGAAATCCCGGGCGACCTCAACCAGACCCGAACCTGGATGAAGACCCTGCAGGATCGGTTTGCTGGCGAGTACGTCTTGGACCTTTCCCAATTGCGACCGGCAGCGGAGGCGGCCCTGCCCTGGTTGGAATCCTCGGGGGAGACGAAACCCTACGCGATCTGGCTCCGAACCCGGCTCGACTACTTTCGCGCCGCGGAGGAACTCCAGCGTCTGGCCCCCGCTCCCGAGCCGCAGAAACCAAATACCAAGACAGTCCCCACACCGCGGACGAAGCCCACCCCTGAGCAGCAACGACGGGTCTGGTCCAAGGTGATGGCCCTCGAACCCTGGCCCGAGGACGCCGGCAAGTATGTCACCCAACTCAAGCCAGTGTTCACTGCCGAGCGCGTTCCGTCGGAGTTGGTGTGGATCGCCGAGGTCGAATCGTCCTTTCAACCCGGTGCCAAAAGCCCGGCGGGCGCCGCAGGGTTGTTTCAGTTAATGCCCGGGACCGCCAAACAGGAGGGCCTCCGACTCTGGCCAATCGATCAACGGTACGATCCGGAGAAAAGTGCCCACGCGTCGGCCAAATACCTCCACGCCCTGCACTCCGAATTCCAAGACTGGTCCCTGGCACTGGCGGCGTACAATGCCGGCGATGGCCAGGTGCGAACGCTGATGAAACGTCACGGCGTGCGCAGCTACGATCGCCTTGCGCCCCATCTGCCTGCGGAAACCCAGCTCTACGTTCCCAAGGTGGAGGCGGTGCTTCGCCGCCGCGAAGGCAAGGCCCTGGCAGAACTCAAGTCGATCCCCTGACCGAACCGCTTCCCGCCGTCAGTCGTCGTCGTCCGCGGCCTTGCTGATCGCCCACTCCGGATACGGATTCGTGGTGCCCTTCATGGCGTGCCAGAGGATTCGGTTCAGCACGTCCTCCGGTGCCTTGTCGACCTCCCGGAAGTTCAGCCGTGCCGACTGTTCCGCATCGCGGCGGAGCACAGGATCGCGCAGCGCCTGCGGGGAAGGATTCAACTGATCGAGCGGAATATTGCTCGGCAAGGCATCGAACGGACGGAGATCGGGAGCGTTCTGGAAGGCGTCAAACATCGGCGTCGCGCTCGCATCGAACTGATTCATCGGCGGCAGTCCGAGGATCTGCTCCATCGTCCGGATCAGGCTGGTGGTGTTGTATTGCGTGGTCACCACGGTGCCGCGGCGGGTATAGGGACTGATGCAATACGCGGTTGTGCGATACCCGCTGACATGATCCCAGCCACCCTGGGGATCATCCTCGATCGCGAAAATCGCGGTCTCGGACCAGAACCGTGAATGACTGATGGCCTCCACGATCCGGCCGAAGGCGAGATCGTTGTCCGCAACGTGTGACGCCGGGGTCGGCGTACCGCGGGAGGTGCCGCTCGTGTGATCGTTGGGCAGACAGATGAAGATCATCTCCGGCCACACCCCGGTCGCTTCCGCCGCCTTCAGCTCCCGGAGGATGAAATCGGCACGATACTGATCGGGAACCGACATGTCCCAGCCCACATAGTCGGTGGGAAGGTACGGCTTGAGCGACGCCACCATCGGGTAGCTGGCGAAGATCACCGAGTTGGTCTCACCCTTCCAGGTCTGGTAGCAGTCCATGTACTTGGGCTCACCCTTGCGCTTGGGATCGCGCCACTTCACCGCTGGCGCGGCAAATTCGCCATAGTCGCGCAGCGTCTTCCCATGCTTCAGCACGTTGTCCCACAGGAATCCGCTCGGTGCGTAAGCCAGCGCGTCGTTCTCATCCGGCCCCATGCCGTCGGGATAGCTGCGCGGGAATCCGGCGAACGACTTCTCCATGTAGTCCGTGGCAAACGCCGTCGTGCTCCACTGATGTCCGTCGGCGCTGAGGATGCCAGCGCAGTAAGTGTTATCGAGCAGGGCGAACTCGCGAACCATCTTGTGCTGATTGGGCGTGATGCGCTCGCCGAAGATGCACAGCTTGGAATCCCCATTGCCGGCGGTGACATCTCCGAGCACCTGGTCGTAGGTGCGGTTTTCCTTGATGATGTACACCACGTGCTTGAACACACTGGGCTCGCCAATCCGCTCGGGCACCGGGCGCGGCGGCGTTCCGGGACGTGCCGGCAATCGACTCGCCGCGATGGCGTCGCGACGGAGATTGCGGGCAACGACTTCCGACAACTTCGGCAGGTCCTTTTTCTTCGGAACCGGAATCAGCGAGAGCGACCCGCTGTACTGGTGGGAGTTGAACCCGGTCTTTCCTGAAGACTCACTCTTGGGCTTCTCCGGGTGTCCCTTGATGTTGGCAATGAGGAGCGTGTCCCGGCGAGAATCCATCACCACCACGCCCGGGAACCAGCCGGTCGGGATCAGTCCCTGCAGTCTGGAGTCACGATCTGCGGGATCAAAGCCGATCACCGCCACCGCGTTCTGGGTTCCATTCGCGACGTACAGCGTCTTCCCGCGACGGTCGAAGGCGAGCGCGTTGGGCGATGCCCCGAACAATTCGGCCGCATTGGCCTTGGTCCAGATGGTCTCCACCACGTGATCGGTCCGGGTGTCCAGGACGCTCAACGTATCGGCCGCCGCGTTCGCGCAGACGACGTAGCGTCCGTTGGGCGACACCGCGAGGCCGCTGGCGTGGAGGCCGGTGAGCACTTCAGTAGCGACGCCCGCTCCCGAAAGGGGAATCACGCTGACACTGCCCTCACTGGCGATGTGCCGGACAGGATCCACCCGCACCTCGGTTCCGCGGCCCGCCGGACCGGTCAGGTCCCCGGCTCCGGGACGGCGCCCGCCCCAGTTCGAGACGTAGGCCTTGCCCCCCGCCAGCACGGCGTCAAAAGGCGCCACACCGGTCGGAAACGTGCGCAAGACACTTCCGGTGGATGCCTCGATCTCGAGCAGGGTGTTGGACAAATTGCCGCAAACATAAAGCCGGGAGCCGTCGGCGCTGAAGGCGAGGCCGGAGGGAATCTCATCCTTTCGCCGCGGAGCCTTGGCCTGAGGCAGAGGAATTGAGTGCGACGGCGTCACGGTTCCGTCTGCGGCGACGTTGAACACCTTCAACGACCCATTGACGTTGCTGAGCACAATTCTCCGGCCATCCGGCGAGAACACCAGGCCGGTGAAGCTCACTTGGCCGTCCTTGTCCGGCTTCAGGATGTTCGATGATGGCGCATCCGGCCGGGGTTCGGCTTGCTCCGCATTCGGCAGGGCAACCCGCTGCCGAATGACGCCAGTCACTGGATCCAACACCACCAATTCGCTGCTCTTGCCGCTGACCACCAGCGTCTTGCCATCCGGAGACAGCGCCAGAGCCTGCGGTCGAAGGCCGGGCAACTCC
>JANXMD010000368.1 GCA_025354845.1 Verrucomicrobiota bacterium
CTTCGTAGACCAGGCCTGAATAGATCTGAATCAATGAGGCGCCGGCGGTGACCTTTTCCCATGCGTCGGCGGCAGTGGCAATGCCGCCCACGCCGATGATGGGCATTTTGCCGCGGGTCTGGCGATGCAGGTGCCGGATGACCTCGGTGCTGCGGGCTCGCAGAGGCGCGCCGCTGAGTCCGCCGGTTTCACGGTAGATCCGGGCCGCGACGGGATCGCGGGTTTCAGGACGCGTGATGGTGGTGTTGGTGGCGACCAGTCCGGTGAGCTGCCGCGGGGCAACCAGTTCCAGAATTTCGTCCAACGCATCGAAGGACAGGTCGGGCGCCACCTTTACCCAGATCGGGCGTTGCGAAACCGAGTTGCGCTCCTGCAGGGCGGCGAGGATTTCGTCGAGGGCCGTTCGGTCCTGGAGTTGGCGCAGATTCGGAGTGTTTGGGGAGCTCACATTCACCACGAAGAAGTCCGCGAGTTCGCGCAGCACCTCGAACGAAGAGGCATAGTCGTTCGGGGCTTGGTCGAGCGGAGTGATCTTCGATTTGCCGAGATTCACCCCCACCGGATGCGCCGGCCAAAGACCCCGACGACGCCAGTCGACCAAACGGAGCGCGAGCGCCGGGGCGCCGCCGTTGTTGAAGCCCATGCGGTTGACCAGCGCTTGGTCGGTGACGGCGCGGAACATGCGGGGCTGCGGATTGCCGGTCTGACCGTGCCAGGTGACGCCGCCGAGCTCGCTAAACCCGAAGCCCATCGCCTTCCACGCGGGGACGGCGACCGCCTGCTTGTCCATCCCGGCGGCCAGTCCGAGTGGATTGGGGAAGCGGAGCCCGCCAACGGTGACGGGAAGCTCCGGCACGTCGAAGAGGCCTTCCATCAACCGACAGGCCAGCGGCACGCGTGACGCGAGGGCGAGAGCGGCGAGGGTGCGGTTGTGAATCTGTTCCGAGTCCTGCGCGAAGAGCACCGGCCGGGCGACGTGTCGGTAAAACCAACTCATGTTTTGTGAGTGTGGCAAACCCGGCCGGTTTGTGTCAGCATCCGGTCATGAATTCCCGCGTGTTGGCAACGGCGCTGGTTCTTGGCGTTCTCGGTTCCGCAATCGGATGCGGCAAAAAGGACCCCAATGCGAAGCCGGACGCGCTCGGGGCGAATCCCGCGATGGCGCCGCTCGACTACCTCGCGGCGCAGGGAAAAGCCAAGAAGTTCGCCGAGAAGACGATCAATATGGTGGAGATCCAATCTGCCATTCAGAAATTCCAGGCGATGGAGGATCGCTATCCCCGTAATTTTGCCGAGCTGGTTCAGCAGCACTACCTGGGCGTCATGCCCGAAGCCCCGACCGGAATGCGGTTCGTTTACAACCCGTCCACGGGGTTGGCCCAGTTGGTTCCGGCGTCCCAGGCTCCGGATGCCATTCCCCAGGCCATTGCGCCAGCGTCGTCGCCCGGGCGCCCGCCGGCCGGACCCAACACGGTTCACGCGCCCTCGGGGGCGAGAATCCGGATTCCGTCGCCGCAGCAAACGGTCCCGGAGTGAATCACGGTGGCCATGACGCCCTGTCGCTGGGGCATCATGAGTTCGCGCAGTCCGGGAGCGAGCGCGTCCATCTTCGCGCAAGGATCCCGCGGCGCGTACACCTCAATCACGGCGGTGCCGATGGCAAGTCGCCTGCCCACGAGCGGGATCAGATCGATGCCTTCGGTCTCGATGTCGGACCGGGCATCACCGGGTTGAAACGGGTCTCGCCTCAAGGCCGCGGCATGGGCCGCCATCTGTTCGCGTTCGATGAGGGAGACCTGACGCCGGCTCCCGCGGTCGAAGTACCTCCGGTTGCCAGCGATTCCTTTGCCGGCCTCCAGATCCAGCATCACCGCGGGATCCATGGGGGTCCCACCTTGGGTAGGATGAAGGTGCAGCGACGCGACGCGGGCGTTCGTCATGCCGAGAGATTCCTGGGATCTTTGCCGTCTGCAAGGGCGCTTTTGATTTCCGCTAGCGAAGCACCGAGTCCATTACGGATGTACGCTTTCAGTTGTAACTATTCCCCATTCCTTGCGGTTGATGGCATTGGATTTGCTAAATTGCGGCATCCCAGTTTGAACCGCAATGGGCATGTCGGCATGCCCAAACCAAGGAGACCACAGCATCATGCACTGCAATGGCGCACACCCATCCTGCAACTCGGCAACCGAACCCAGAAGGTCGTGGCGACTCCTGGTCGCGGTCCTGGCATTCGGTGCGATGGCGGATCGCATAGCGGCCTTTCCCGACATTGAGGCCATTTCGGTGGCTTATTCGCTCCCGGCGGCACTCCGGGCGCCGGCCGGCGCGAGCGGGGGGGTAGTGATGGATTCAGGGGCTCGGCATGTGGTGTTCACCAGCGATGCTCCGGACGTGATTTCCGGTACCGGTTCCGGACCGGGTACCGATATCTATTGGCGGGACCGTGCCGCCGGTGTGACCCGGTTGATTTCGGTGTCCTCCGACGGTGTTCATCGAGGGAACGCCTCCTCTGGATCTCCCTCGATGTCCGAGGATGGTTCGCGAATCGCGTTTATGAGCGACGCACGCAACCTGGTGGAGGGCGCTCCCTCCGCGAACGGCAGCGCGATCTTCCTGCGTGACCCCAAATTGGGTACGACGCGTCGGATTTCCCCTGTGGGTCTTACCAACGGAGCTGCTGGATATCCCGTTCTGGCTGCCGACGGTCGGACGGTGGCGTTCGAGCAATCGGTTTGGGATGCGGCCGATCCCGCCCGCATTCCGTACGCGGTCCTCCGCCGGATCTCAGTGGATTCGGGGGCGACGGAGTCGATTGCCGTTCCTGTGGATCAGGAAAGTCCCCGACAATTGATCGGGGATTCCGCACTGACCACGCTGTGCTTTCGCCGAAGTACACCACGAATTCCCGCCGTTCCCGGAGCGGTGGCGACGGATCTGTGGGTTCTTCGCCCGGGTGATATCCAACCGATTCGCGTGATGCTCCCGGTGAGCACCAATGGGGTGATTCTTCCGCTCAACACCTTCAATGCATCTGTGAGTGCCAATGGAAGCGCCCTCGTGTTCCGGGTGACTTCGGTGTTCACCAATCATCTCGCGGCCGACGGCGTCTGGCGGATGGAGCTCGCCTCCGGTGTGGTGACCCCGATTTCGGATGCGGCGGATGTCAATCAGAGCGCGAGCGACGACCTCACTGGCCCCGTGGTCTCTGCCGATGGGAACACCGTGGCGTATCAGACGGGGGTCATGGAGGGATCGGATTCGCCGTTGCGCCTGTGGTCGGTGAGTCGCGGACTTCGGACGCTCGCGACGTGGAGAGATGCAGGAGGCAAGGGGTTTGATCCGGCAACCGCGACCGAACCGACGCTTTCGGCGGATGGAAGCCAACTCGCCTATATCTCGGCCGAGGCGCATCCCGACGCGGGAGTGGCCTTTGCGGGGACGTATCATGTCTACCTCCTCAACCTCGACACGGGAGTCACCCGGGATGTCAGTGAGGTCAAGGATTCCGATTTGGTGAACGTTCAATTCAGCGATGACGGCCGCTGGGTGTCTCTCGAGAGTGAGATCCCGTTGGGAATGCGAGTTGACCAAAACGATCAGGTTGACGTGTTTCTGGCGCCGACGGCGGGTGGACCGATCGAGCCAGTGAGCGTGGCGGACGCCCAGGCCGCGGCAACCACGCGCAACCTGGGAAATCACCCCAGCCTGTTTATCGCTACTGCGTCGACACTCAGTGACGATGGAAATCGGATCGTGTTCGTGACCGAGGCCGATGACGTCCTTCCGGGCGATATCAATGGGGCGATTGATACCGTGGTTCACGACCGTTCGACTGGTTTGAATGAGGCGCTCGGAACCCTCCCGAACGGCAAATTGATTCCCGAGGGCTCCACCTACCCAGTGATCAGCGCCGACGGCACTCACGCGTCTTTTCTGTCCAGCACGCGCGCCCTTGCCACCCGAGATACAAACGTGGCGATGAAAGTCTTTGTTCGCGACCTCGCGACAGGAACCGTCGCACTCGCCTCCGCGCCGGATGGTCGTGGTGCCGGTGGGGGGGGCGCATCCTCCAATTCGCAGTTGAGCCGAGACGGTCGCCGTGTGCTGTTTGAGTACGCGGGATCGGATCTCGCACCGAAGACGGCGAATGGAGTGAACCTATTCGTACGTGACCTCGACACGCAGCGCACCTTCGCCGTCACCGCGGATCCGACAGGGAAGGCGACTTGGTTCAATCAAGTGAGTAGCGGCTCCGGTCGCATGGGCCAGGATGGAACGGTGGTGGCCTTTGTCGCCGGAAGGACCGCGTACCGCTACCGCATTGCAGATCAACATTTGGAGCCAATGACCTCAGCCGAGTTCACCGCGGCAACCTACGGCATGGACCTGAGTGGTGATGGAAGCCGGGCTGTGTTGTGGGGGCGGGCATTGGGAAGCGCTCAGGCTCTTCTCTCCTGGTACGATGTGGATGCGGCGTCCAATCACGTGCTCCTGCATCCGAACCCGATTACCCCGGCCAACCGTACGGCGGTGAGCGCTGTCGTCATGTCACGCGATGGGCGACGATTGGCATACGTCGGAAACTTTGAGCCGTCGGGTGAGCTGTTGGCCGCGGGAGTCCTTGGGCTGTGGGTGTTCGACATCCCATCTGCCAAGTTCCAACGCATCGGCTTGACCGCATTAGGCCAGGGAAGTTTAGGTACCGTGGACTCGCCATCCCTCAGTGCTGACGGCCGATATATCACGTTTCGCGGCCGGGGAGCCGACCTGGCTCCCGGTGACGAAAATGGGGTTGGGGATGTCTTCGTGCACGATTTGGAACTGGGGGTCAACACGCTACTATCGCGGTCCCCATCCACGGGAAAGGCGGGTAATCAACTCTCGTCCCGCCCGATGATCAGCGCCGACGGAAGCCGCGTCGCCTTTCAGTCGTTTGCCAGCGATCTCGCGCCCGGTGATTTCAATGGGCTGGAAGACATCTATGCCGCTGCGGTGCCCCAATGGCTGGGTATCTCGCGAGTCTTCCGCAGTCCTGGTAATCAGATCGAGGTCCACTGGTGGCTGCCGCCCGGATTGCAGGCGCGGCTTGAATGGAGTTCTTCACTGGATGCGAGCGAGGTGTGGGAGCCGGCCCCTGCAGATCCTGCCGTAGGGAGTGATCCCGTGGCGCTGGAGGTGGTCCGAAAGGTGACCATGGGAAGCTCAGCGCGCTATCTGCGGGTGCGCTCGTTTTAGCGCCGCCGCGATCGCTGGTGGACTCTGAGTGAACGGTTACGGTTGTAATCAAACGATTTGACAGGTTGCTATTTTTTCTGCTTCTTTTGCCTCGTTCCTTGCCGCGGCAGTTCTCATTTGGCCTTCTCGCCCGAGTAGCGGGGCTGCTGTGGAGTCGGGCAACAAGGTGGTTCGTCACGCATCTCGGTTTGAAGGTAACCAGGTCGCGGGGATTTCGCTGCGACGCTATTTCGAGGCTCCTATGATTCCCAATCTCCGGTTTGACACGAATCGCTTTCGCCGTACGGGTCTCGCGGTTGTCTGCGGTTGTCTCTCGGTGCTGGCGCGACCGTATGCGGGCTGGGGAGGAGTGCTGCCGATCGTTCAACCGGTCTCCGTAATGGACGCGGGACTTCCCGGTTCAACTGGGGCGCACGGGTTCTCCGGCGCACCGACGTATAGCGGGGACGGGCGGACGCTCCTCTTCTTCAGCAATGCGGCGGATCTGGTTCCCGATGTGTTGCGTCTGGGAGTCGTGAACGCCTGGGTTCGGGACGAGGCGAGCGGGATGGTTGCTCCCGTGAGCGTCACTCTGGACGGGCTTTCCGGTGCGGATGGCGACACCAGTAACGCCTCGATTTCGCGAGACGGCCGGCGGGTCGCGTTTGCGAGTGTGGCCAGCAATCTTGTCCTGGGTGATTTGAACGGGGTTTCAGACATTTTTGTGCGGGATCTCGATCGGGGTGCTACGCGACGACTCTCGGTTGACTCGCGTGGTGGGGATGCGAATGGGGCCTCGTTTGATCCCTCGATCTCGGCAGATGGGGAGTCGGTGGTGTTTCGCAGCTTCGCCAGCAGCCTCCTGGAGGGATCCGGGGGGGCGGACGCCGGTGTGTATCAGGCGATCCTCTCCAGTGGTGACCTGCGGCGTCTGGATGTCCGACCGGATGGGACCGCGCCCAATGCCGGGGCATCGCTGGCGATTCAGAATACCAACGGTACGGTCGTAGTCATTCGATCGGCGGCAACCAATCTGGTGAAGGCCCCCGCCGGCTTGTACACCGATTTGTTCGTGCATCGAGACGGTTCGACCGCACTGCAGCCGATCCTCCTTCCTGGCACCAATTCCGATCTGACAGGGCCGACCCACGCCTACAACGTCTGTCTGAGCGCGGACGGCCGGTATCTCGCGTTCCGAACCGGGTCCGACTCGACCACCACGTTGAGCCACGAAGGCGTCTGGTGGTTTGACCTCGGTGCCAGCACCAATTCGCATGCGTCCGGTGCGTTGGCATCGGTGAATGACGGGCACGACGATGGCAGTGGCCCGGAGATGACGGACGAGGGACGCACGTTGGTTTTTCAGGTGTGGACGGCAGTGGGAGCCTCCGGGGTGCTTCAGCCGTCGTTGCGGGTGTGGAATGCATTGAACGGCATCCACCTGATGTCCGATCTGGGAAGCGGGGACGCCGTGCCTCGTGATCCCGCCACGGCGACGGATCCCGTGCTGAGCCGAGATGGTGGTCGTGTGGCCTATTGGTCCGCCGAGGCGCATCCGGCTGCGGGTGTCACCACCGCCGGTTCGGTCCGCCTTTATGTTCGGACGCTGGCGACCGGGGTCACGCGCGCCATCGCACGCGCACCACGGATTGCGGGGGAGATATCTTCCGTTGAGTTTAGTCCCAATGCCACGCGGCTTGCGTTTGAAGGGTCCCTGACCGCCGAGGATCCGGGCCCATTACCGCGGCGCCAAGACGTGTTCGAAGCCGCAGTGGACGAAGACCGGGTGGACTTGATCAGTGCAGGACGCGCGATTCCGTCCCGCCTCGGGAATTTCGGCGCGAACTTCACGCCGGGCCACGGGGGCATCAGTGATGACGGCACACGAATCCTGTTCCAGTCGAATTCTGACAACCTGGTCGCCGGGGACACCAACGGGCTCCCGGATGCGTTCGTTCGCGATCTGAATACGGGACGGACTCTGCTTGCCAGTGCCGGAGGAAACGGGAAGACACTCGATGCCGGAGTGCGCGGGGCGGTGTTGAGCGGGGATGGGCGTTCCGTAGCCTTCGTCTCCACCAGTCTCTCGATTCAACCGGGCGATCTGAATCCGTTGGCCAAGGTCTTTGTGCGGAATCTCGATACCGGGATCACAGTGCTGGCAAGCGCACCGGATCGGGAGGCGGTTGGCGGCACGGCAGCGTCCCAGAATCCGCAGATCAGCCGCGACGGTTCCCGGGTGCTGTTTGAATACGGATGGCGGGACCTTTCCACCGAGGGATCGACCGGCGGATTTCGGAACCTGTACCTGCGTGACTTGCCGTCCGGAAGAACCTTTCTCGTCAACCGCGACGATCCCGATCAGCACCTGTATCCGGGAAGCATCGTGCCTGGCTCGGCGTCGTTGAGCCGGGATGGCACCGCGGCGGTGTTCCTGGTCGGAAGCATTGGGACGCGGGGAGATGCTTACGCCTACTTGATCGACTCCAACCGGCTCGTTCGACTCGGCGACGCGGATGCTTCGGATGCTGTGCGTCAGGTGGTGCTGAGCGGGGACGCGACACGGGCTGTGGTCGCAGCCGTGCGAGGTCGAGGGGAATCCGTGGTAGTGATACTCAGGGAGCTCAACACGGGAGTGGACCGTTTAGTGGTGTCGGTGGCGTTTCCAGGACTCTCGCAGCCCTTTCCGATCTCGGACCTGTTGATTTCGGCGGATGGCTCTCGCGTGTTTTTTCGGTCTACGGTTGATCCCATTTTCTCTGGGACCCCGCGGGGCGGCTCCGGCGTGTTCGCCTATACCGTGGCCACCGGGGGCCTGCAGCGCGTGGACTCCAGTTCAGACGGAGCCGAAGTGCATGGATTTGGCGATTCGCTCAGCGTCAGTGCCGATGGACGGTTTGCAGCGTTCCGCAGCCGGGCGGACGACATGGCACCCGGCGACACCAATCGGCGGGTCTCCGATGTCTTCGTGAAGGATCTGACCTACGGAACCACGCGCCTGATCTCCCGGTCTCCGGCGACGGGATATTCCGGCAACCAGCTGTCCGTTCAGCCGATGCTCAGTGCAGACGGATCGCATGTGGCCTTCCTCTCGTTCGCCGATGACCTGACGACCGGGGATTTCAATGAGCTTCCGGATGTCTTTGTGTCCACTGTCCCCAAATGGCTGCATCTGGAGGCCCGTCGCCTTGCCGGGAATGGCGGGGCCGGGGCAGGGGAGATTGAACTTCAATGGGCCGTGCCCCTCGGGGTCTCAGTTCAAGTTCAGCAGGGAAAGGCGATCAGCGGCGATATCGTGTGGACGGTGGCTCTTGCCCCCAGTGCCGGTGGTGAGGGTGTGGAAACCGCCCAGGTGGTCGATGGCGGCATCGAACGGGTTCGACGCATTGGCATCTCCGCGACCAACACCTTTTACCGCCTCGCTACCAGCGTGACTCCGTGAGGCCACTCGCGCTTCGCCCTGTTGCTGATGGCTAGGCGTATTGCCGCAGGGCGGCGATGAGGAAGTAGAGGCCGCCGAGGGCCACGACGAGGGAGCCGGCGGCGAGTGACGTGCGGGCAAAGCGGTCGCCCCATTCGGCGCGGCCGGCCCGCAAGACGCTCCAGAAGGGGACGCCCACTAGCAGATGACCGCATTCGACGCCGAGACAAAAGGCGACGATGGCTCGGGCCAGCGCGGTTCCTCCCACGCCACCGAGGGCCTCGTTCAGCCCGCCGGCGAATCCCAGCC
>JANXMD010000341.1 GCA_025354845.1 Verrucomicrobiota bacterium
TCCTAAAGAGCGTGCCACGCTGCGCGAGACGATCTATCTGCGGCGTCTTCACCACCTCGTCACCCATGATCATGGTAAAGCCTTTTGAGGAATTAGGTTTCGGACACGGCGAGCCTAGGCAGAGGGAGTCGAAAGTCAACGCCTTATTTCCTTTGACCCCGGTATCCCCGCTCCAGTGAAGCAGGGATTCCTCAAATGCTTCGGCAATGCCATTCATAGGCTCAATCGCGCTCAACACCAGCGTAAAAGTTGTCCATTGCCGAGTGCCGGCCAGTCTGAGACGCTTCCTCCCGTCCGATATGCGCTCGTCTAACCCAACCACCCAGGAAACCCGCCCCCGCCTCGCGCAGGTTGCGGTCATGGGTATTGGCATTCGAATTTTGGCGATCGCCTCCTTTCGGCGCTGAACGAGTTTTTACCCAAACCCCGTTCCGCCACCGGAACGGGGTTTTTTGTTCCCCTCGCCCACTCTATGAAACCCCAGGTTGAAATCTACGACACCACCCTCCGCGACGGCTCGCAGGGGGAAGGCATCAATTTCTCACTGACCGACAAGCTTCGCATTGCCGAGAAGCTCGATCAGTTTGGGGTGCACTACATTGAGGGCGGATGGCCAGGTTCCAACCCCAAGGATCTGGAGTTCTTCCAGCAGGCCCGACGGCGTAAATGGAAGCACGCGCAGATCGCGGCGTTTGGATTCACCCGGAAGAAAGGCGTGGCGGTCGAGAACGACGACCAAATCCGCATGCTGCTGGACGCTGAAACTCCCGTGGTCACCGTCGTTGGCAAGACTTGGCTGCTGCACGTCCTGGAGGTCCTGAGGGTAACCCCGGATGAAAACCTGGCCATGATCGGCGACACCATCCGCTACCTGAAGGACCACGGAAAGACGGTGGTGTATGACGCCGAACACAGTTTTGACGGCTTCCACGACGAACCCGAGTACGCCCTGGCTACCTGGCAGGCCGCGGAAAAGGCAGGAGCCGACGTCATCTGCCTGTGCGAGACCAACGGTGGACGCCTCCCCAGCGAGATCAGTCGCATGGTGACTCACGCCCGCGGCCGGCTGAACGCCCGCATCGGCATCCACACCCACAACGACTGCGGCTTTGGCGTGGCCAACGGCATCGCAGCCCTCGAGGCCGGCGCCGATCATATCCAGGGCACCATCAATGGCTACGGCGAACGCACCGGAAACTGCAACCTAATCAGCGTCATCCCCACCGTCCACTTCAAGCTCGGACGCCGCGGGGTTCCCGCCAAATCGCTGCCCAAGCTCAAGGAGCTCTCCGAGTTCGTGGACGAGATCGCCAACTTCCGCCACGACCC
>JANXMD010000346.1 GCA_025354845.1 Verrucomicrobiota bacterium
GAGTCGTTGCTCCTCGGTCACAGCCTCAAAGGGCTGCTCCCTCGTCGCGCCTCGCCATCCAGCCTTTTCCTCGACAACCGGACCCTTCCGAATTTTCAGTCAGGCTCCTAGGCTGCTGCGATCACCGCAGCGGTCTGATCGCCGAAGAGCGGCCGGCCCGCCCGGGGAATCCGGCCCATGATCCGGCGGAGTTCGTCGATGCGAATGGGCTTGGTGAGGAAGTCGTTCATCCCGGCTTCACGGCACGCGGAGTGGGCGATGCTGTCGTCGTGTCCGGTGAGTGCAATGATGTACACCGCCCGATCGCGGGAATTGGCGCTGCGCTCCAGATTTCGGAGCCGGCGGGTCGTCTCAAGACCGTCAATGCCGGTCAGGTTCCAGTCCATGAAGACGCAGTCGTAACGCTCACCACGCATCCAGCCGGCCAGCGTTTTTTCCCCGGAGTCGGTCACCGACACTTCATGTCCGAGCTTCTCGAGGACGTGACGCGCGAATTGCTGCGAGGGCACGTTGTCATCGACGACCAGGATGCGAAGCGCCCGTTGGGCGGCCAAGTGGCGGGACTGAACCTCCACGGCAGATTCTTCGATTTCGGACGTGGCGAAGCTGGCCTCCATCCAGAAGGTGGACCCGCGTCCCGGCGAGCTGTTGACGCCGATGGAGCCACCCATGAGCCCGACGAGCTGGCGGCAGATGGCGAGCCCGAGGCCGGTGCCACCGTACCGCCGGGTGGTCGAGGCATCCGCCTGCTGAAAAGCCTCGAACAGCCGATTGCTCTGGGTGCCGTCCATGCCGATTCCGGTGTCCTCCACTTCGCAGCGGATTTGAGCCGAAGAGCCCGTGCGATTCAGCACCCGAATCCGCAGCTCCACGTGACCCCGTTCAGTGAATTTCAACGCGTTGCTGATGAAATTGCTGAGGATCTGACGGATCCGGCCGGGATCGCCGGTGATCGTCTTCGGAAGTCTCGGATCAAATGCGGACTTGATCTCCAGATGCTTTTGGAGCGCCTGCCCTTTGAAGAGCTTCACCACGGAATCTGCCGTGGCGCGGAGATCAAAGTCGACCGACTCGAGCTCCAGTCGACCCGCCTCAATCTTTGAAAAATCGAGGATGTCATTGAGCACAGTGAGCAGGGCATCGGCGCTGGAGGCGATGGTTTGGGTCATCTCCTTCTGCTCCGCGTCGAGGGAAGTGTCCTCCAGCAATTGCAGCATACCCAGCACGCCGTTCATGGGCGTGCGGATCTCGTGGCTCATGTTGGCCAGGAAGGCGCTCTTTGCCTGCGTGGCCGCTTCGGCGCGCTTTCGGGCCTCGGCGAGCTCGCGGGTGCGCTGATCCACGGTCTCATCCAGCGTGCGTACCATGTTCTGCAGCTCCGAATTCGCGGCGTTGCGCTCACGCAGGGCGGATTTCATGCCCTGATAGGAATCATGGATGCGTGAGGCCATCGACTCGAAGCTGGCCTGCAATTCGGCCACTTCCTCGGGAACTCCGGGCATTGGCCTGAAATTCGATTTGGGAATGAGGTCGGGATTGAGCGCGCGAACCTCTTCGACGAGCGCCTCCAGCGGACGTGTCAGCCGGGCCGCGGTGGCGCGCGAAATCAGGACGCAAAGCGCAATGATGACCAGACTCATGGCCAGGCTGCAAACGACGTAGGTCTGGGCGTTGTGCTGCACCACTGTGAGCGGCTGCCAGAGATACAGGTGCCAGCCCCGCCCTCCTCCGGGAAGCAGCGTCTCAGTGTGGGCGCCGAGGCAAGGGCCATCGGAGGCGGATGTCCCTGTTTTCTCGTGGAATTCGTAGGTTCCATTCGACCCGGTTCCCTCCGCAAGTCGCACGGGGAGCAGCCCGGTGACGTCCGCGAGCACGGCTCCCAAACGGGGATCCGAGGTGAAGATGATCCGGCCAGCGTGATCGGTCACCAGGAGGCTCACGCGCTGGAGACCGTCGAAGGTCTTCTGAAGCGCGGAAAGCCCTTCCAGGGTGAGGACGCCGGATACCACTCCGGGGGCTGTTCCACCGGCCCGACGGATCCGGACGTGAATGCTGATACTGGGCGGTGACCCAGGACTGCCAGGTCCAACGACTTCAGCGATCTGGGGTCCGTCCTCCAACAGGGCCCGGCGGGCGGCGTCGGCGCCGGCCCGTTGCTCGGTTGCCGACGACGACGACCCATTCTGAAGCAAGACGTGCCCGTCGGCATCGTTCACAGCCATCCGGGAAAACGCACGGTATTGGGAATGAGTGACGCTGAGCGCGGAACGGGCTGCGGCATTGTTTGGATCCCAGTCGACTTCGTAGTGTCGCGCCAGCGTGGCCAAAGCGAGGGAATGCTGACGGAGAAATTCCTCAATCATGTTCCGCGCCGCGACCGCGGCCTTGGAAAGGTTTTCGGTCGCCTCGGCGGACTGCTGTCGGCCCATGGTGCGGCCAAAGAGGAGGCAGAGTGCCAGCAGCGGCATGGCGCCCACCAGGGTCAGCGTCCGCAACAACATGTGACGGAGCGGCTGGGGTGACTCGTCGCCCTGAGGATTCAGCCAGCGGGTGACCCGCGGTGAAAGTGTCAGCGCATCCGCTATGGCCGCACCCAGAATGCCATTGAACGGGAGCTCCAATCCCGAAATCCACGGACTGGCGGAATTGTAGGGGAGCAGATGATACGCGGTCCAAGCAGCCGGCAGGCCGGCGATGGCCCAGAACAAGGTGTCGGTGATGACCGGAATGCGGTCGCGTCGAGCGTAGGCGCCCAGTACGGCTCCTTCGGCGGCGAGCAGAAGCACGGGAGGATAGAGCCCGGTGCTGACGGCGAGGCCGAGCCCTGCCGACAGGCCGGCTATGGATCCAAGAATAGGCCCAAAATAGAGCGCGACGAGCGCCACTGCGGTGCCGCCGAGCCAGAGGTGGAGCCCGGCCAGAATCGAAACTGGGAACGCATTGACGGCGAACGCAGCGGCGATCAGGGCGCCGGGAACGATTCGATGAGTGGGGTTGGGCCGTGGAGTCACCGGAAAAAGACCGGATGCGCGGAATCCAGCGGGCGACTGCGGTCCGTGGTCACTCAACGGCACCGCGCATCAGCGGTCACTTCTTAGGATCGGCATTACCTAGTAAAACTTGAGGCCCACCCGGCGATGATTTTCGCGGGGTGGGCCCAGTCGGTCCGACTTCGGGTCGGTGCAACCCGATGCCGAGGTGATCGGAACTACTTTTTTGCCGGAACGCGCTCCAGGAAGCGGTCCAGTTCCTTCTCTGAGACCGAATTGGTGATCAACGGGGTTTGGCGGGTCTCCGGGATGGTCAGCGCCGCCAGTTGAGTCGGCGCCAGGATGATGTGAGGAGTGAGGAAGATCAGCAGCTCGGTCTTGGAATCGCTCTTCGCCTTCGACTTGAAGAGGTTTCCGAGAAGCGGAATGTCGCCCAGGATGGGGACTTTCTTGTCGGTCGAGGACTGGCTGTTGGAGATCAGTCCACCGATCACCACGGTCTGGGAATCCGGCGTGACCACCACGGTGTCGGCGGAGCGCACGTTTACGTAGGGAGCCGAAACATCCGCGGACAGCGACTGTTTTTCCGTCGGTGAGATCGAGGAGATCTGAGGCTGGACGATCATTTCCACCAGGCCGTTGGCACCGATGAACGGGGTGACGTTCAGGATGATGCCGACGTCGTTGTAGCTGACGTTGATGATGGGAATGGTGTTGCCACCCGAGCTGGCATAGGAAACGCCCGAGGGCAGGGGAACCTGTTGGCCGACCACGATCCGTGCGAGCTGGCCGTCGCGGGCGATGATCGAAGGGCGGGACAGCACCTGCGCCTTGCCCGAGGTGGCGATCGCCCGGAGGGTCGCTTGGAAGTCGGAGCCGGCGATTTGATAGAGACCGCCGGTGCCCGTGCCGCTGGCGGACGGAGTGATCGCAGTTCCCAGAGTTTGTCCGAGTCCGTTAACGTTGGTGGCGACCCCGTTCAAACCGGCGAGACCGAACACCGTTCCGGCGCTGGTTCCCATGCCATTGCCGATGTTATTCTTGGCAAACGACCCCTCAACACCCACGTCGGAGGCGTTGTTTCGTTGCACTTCCATAAAGACCACCTTGATCAGCACCTGCGGCTTTGGAATGTCGAGACTGGCAATGACGTTGCTGATCTGCTGACTTGTTTGAGTGTCGGTGATCACCACGATGCTGTGGGTCTGCGGATCCACTGAAATGAGGGCGCTTCCGACTTGGCCGTTGAGGTTGTAGTTGCCGGATCCGGAGTTTCGGTTGTTACCTTGACCGCCACCCCCGCCACCACCAAACCCACCACCACCGCCGCCAAATCCGCCGCCACCACCGCCGAAGCCACCTCCACCGCCGCCACCCCCGCGCTGCTGTGCAAGAAGTGGCGTTGCGGAGAGTCCGGCGAGAATCAGCACCACCGAAACGAGGCGCTTGAGAAGAGAGAAGTCCGTGTTCATGGGAATCATCCGTAT
>JANXMD010000350.1 GCA_025354845.1 Verrucomicrobiota bacterium
TACCCTGGCGGAACTGATTCAGGATGCCGGGTATTACACCTACATCGCCGGCACCAAGAGCGTTGCACTGGTGCACGATCGCAGCCCGCGAAGAACCGACACCGCCGCCCACAGCAATTCGGTCACGCTGGGGCGCGGACTCGTCTTGCCGCGCGCCCGCCTGGCCGGCTTGAAGGCGGTCAACGACGACAAGGTGTTCCCTGATACCTTTACCACCCCGAACATTGGGTCGGACGATTGGACCACCTCAGCATTGGTGAAGGGGCTTTGGAAGAAGGGCGTACCCAAGTACTCGCTGCTGTGGCTCAGCGACCCCGATATCACGCAGCATTCCAAGGGGGTCGGGGCGAGCGAATCCCTGGCGGCGATTGAATCCAGCGACAAGCATCTCGGCCAGGTCCTCGACGCACTCCAGGAGCGCAAGCTGCTGGAAAAGACCGACGTGTTTGTGGTGTCGGACCACGGCTTTTCCACCATTTCCCGCGGACCCGACATCACGGAGGCGTTGAAAAAGCGCGGCCTGAATGCGTTCACCAAGCTCGAGAATCCGGAATCCGGTGACGTGATGGTGGTGCCGCTCGGCGGCTCGGCGGTGTTCTATGTTGTCGACCGTCGTGAGGACGTGATTCGCAAGACGGCCCTCGCGTTGCAGACCTCCGATTTCACCGGTGTGGTCTTCTCGCGGATTCCACTCCCGGGCACCTTCCCCATGAGTGCCATCCATTATCCAACCGAGGGACACGGTCCGGATCTGGTGATCGCGATGCGCTGGTCTCCGGAACGGAACGACCACGGGTTCCCGGGAATGATTGTTGGGACCGGGGGGACAAAGGGGTCAGGCACCCACGGCTCGTTGAGCCACTTTGAAATGAACAACACCCTGGTCGCTTCAGGACCCGATTTTAAGCGGGGTTATTTGAGCGACGTTCCGAGCGGAAACATTGATCTCGCGCCGACCGTTTTGCATCTCCTCGGCATCAAGGCCAAGTCCCGCATGGACGGCCGGGTGCTGCGCGAAGCACTCATTGCCGATCACGGCCCGGCGCCGGTTGTGGAGGAAAAAGTTTTGGAGGCGGAGGTCACCTCGGGACTTCAGCACTGGCATCAGTCGTTGAAGACTCTCCAGGTCGATGGGGCCCTGTACTTCGACGAAGGTTCGGGCGAGCTGACGCTGCGGAAGTAGTCGTGGTGCGGTGGGCAATCTGCGTGGTGTTTGAGTCGCTTCGGTGAGGATTTCCTGCATCCGATGTCAAAGCGGACTCGTTCTTCCGATGCGGTTCGTCACACCTTCATGAGGATCTTTGGTTATTGGGTTGGTTTACCCCGCCTTTGTTTGTTCGCCGGCACGTTGCTCCCGATATCCGTGCCGGCTCATGAACCCGAGGTGATGAACAAGACCGTGATTTCCGGCCGCGCCGATTCGTTGGTGGGCTTCGCGGAGTCGGCGAGCGAGGGATACGTTGGATCGGACCATCTGGAATTCCGCCCGTTACTTCGTCCCGCCGAAGTGCTCGAAACTGTACCGGGTCTTCTGGCGACCCAGCACAGCGGCTCCGGCAAGGCGAACCAGTATTACTCCCGCGGATTCAACCTCGACCACGGCACCGATTTCGCGACCAGCATCGACGGCATCCCGGTCAATCTCCCGACCCACGCCCACGGGCAAGGGTATACCGACCTCAACTTCCTCATCCCGGAATTGGTTCAATCGGTGCACTATCGGAAGGGTCCCTATTATGCCGATGTCGGCGACTTCGGATCCGCCGGATCTGCAGACCTTGAGTACGCAGAGAGGCTGGACCGAAACCTGACCTCGATCACCGGCGGTTCCTTTGGTTATGAACGCTTCCTGACCGCTGGATCTCCTGCAATGGCCGGCGGGAATCTGCTGTATGCGTTCGAGGCCGCGCACGATGACGGTCCCTGGGTGCACCCGCAGGATTATCAAAAGATCAACGGGCTCTTGCGTTTCACCCGAAGAGTCGGCGACGACGAATTCCATCTGACCGCCTCGGTCTATTCGGGTCGCTGGAACTCGACCGACCAAATTCCCCTTCGCGCCGTCGGTCTCTTGGATGGCGGTCGATTGGGCGCGGTGGATCCCACCGACGGAGGTGATTCGCATCGCTTCAGTCTCAGCGGTTCCTGGGAGCGGGACACGGACTCAGGCCATACCGAACTCG
>JANXMD010000374.1 GCA_025354845.1 Verrucomicrobiota bacterium
CCGGGTTCGGTGAGGGCGAGGAAGGCCCGCTCCAAAGCACCGTCGGTTCCCGCCTTTCGCCGGAGATCAGCCGCGGTGCCTTCGGCCACCAGACGGCCCTGATGGATGATTCCGATGCGGTCGGCCAACTCCTCGGCCACGTGGATCTGATGCGTGCTCAGGAAGACCGTCATGCCCTGCCGGGAGCGTTCCTTGAGAGTGTCCTTCACCACCCTGGCGTGGTGGGGATCGAGGCCAACCATGGGCTCGTCGATCACGAAGACCTCCGGGTTGTGCAGCAGGGCGCTGGCGATGGCCACGCGTTGGCGGGTGCCATGGGATAGTCCCTCGATCGGCTTGTGAAGCCAGGGCTCGAGGCTGAAGCGCGGGACCAGTTCCTCCGCCGCCTTGGAAATGGCTGCCTCCTCCATGCGGAACAAACGGCCGGTGAAGGCGAGGAATTCGGCCGGCGTGAGTTTGTCGTAGAGAAAGGGAAAGTCAGGAATGTAGCTCAGCCGCGCTCGCGCCTCGAGCGGCTGGAGTTGCACGTCGTAGCCCGCGACTTTGGCTATGCCACGGGTGGGTTTGATCAATCCCACCAGCATCTTGATCGTGGTGGTCTTACCCGCCGCATTCGGACCGAGCACGGCGTAGAACTCACCCCGATTGACTTTGAGGCTCAATCCGTCCACGGCGCGGACCTCGCCGAAGTGTTTTTCGAGCTGGGTCAGTTCGATCATGGCTGGGGACGGTTCAACTCCGAGCCGCGAGGGTTTTCGTGCAGTTCGCCGCCGATACCGGGGAGCGCCTCATTGCCAAGGGTAAGGCCATCGGGAAGCGTCACCCGCAGGATTTCTCCAGCGCGGCTGAAGTAGGCGTTCACGTCGAATCGATCGAGCCAGCGGGCCCGGATGCGGTAGACGCGTACGCGCTGGTTGCCGATGCGAAGCCAGTCATTCCGGGCCGTCCATCGGAATCCGCCGGCCATCTGTTTCGGATCCAGCGCCCCCGGGGAGGGCAGAAGATTTCGCGGTAGCAACGCGGCCAGGGGGCCCAGGAGCAACGAGGGACGCGACAGATCCTTGGTGGAGAAACGCTGATCGGTGCGGGAATGGCCGTCGTCGTAGGAAAGCTGGATGTCGTCGGAGCCGGCCGCGGCATTGATCTCCCAGGTGGCAGGACGCTGGAGCAAGCGCACCTGGAAGGCGGTCCAGGTCTGGTTGGTGTTAAGATCGAGATGAGCCGTCACCCGCCATCGCGAAGAGGGATCCTCCCCAAACAGGTTGAGGTCGAGATCCACTTTGTTACCCATCGGGGTTCGCACCATGCCCTCTGGGAGCTCGCTGTCGGGGGAATTGGTCGGTGCGGCGGTTTCGAGGATTGAAGGGGTCCAGCGCAGTTGGCCCAGAATCTTTCCATGCTGGCGCAGGGTGAGCAGGGAGGCGTCGGGGGCGTTAAGGACACGATCCACCACTGTGCTCACCGGAACTTCAGCGACGCCATTGCGACCACTTCCGTATTCTTCGCGCCAGAGCAGCACGTTCATCGACACCCAGAACAGGGTGACGGCGATGAAAAGGTGACGGCTGGACATCCCGCGGCAACCTAGGCCTAGGAACGACAGGAATCAACGGAGACACCGGCGGGTGCGATGCGTGACGGAGAATGCGGTTTGAAAGTCCGCTCTGAATTCTCCTGGCACGGCTCGCCGGACGAGAGCACCACGACGTGGAGAGATCGAATTTATGAATTTCGTCAGACTTTCAACCACGTCGAACTGGTGGATGGCCATGGGTGTCGGCATGGGACTCGCCACCGGCGTGAGCTGGGGTCAGTCGCTGGTTCTGCCGGCGGACGTGCAGGCCGCGATTCGAGGACGAATCACCAACGGGTTTAACGCGGGCATCATGGTGGGACTCGTCAGCACCAACGGAACCCAGTTTTTCAGCTTCGGGAGCGGCTCCCGGGAATCCAGTTCGGCGGTGACTGAGGACACCGTGTTTGAGGTAGGGTCGATCACGAAGATCTTCACGTGCACCATCCTTTCCGATTTGGTGGAGCGTGGTTCCCTGACTCTGGCCACGCCGGTTCAATCACTGCTGCCCTCAGAGGTTCGGGTCCCGACCCGGAATTCCAAGGCGATCACACTCGGAACCCTCGCGATGCAGAATTCGGGCCTTCCCCGGCTGCCGACCAATTTGGATCCCGCGGAGATTTCAGATCCGTACGCAGATTACTCCGGGCAGAATCTTTATGACTTCCTCAACGGCTACGTCCTTCCCCGGGATCCCGGCGCGACCTACGAGTATTCCAATCTGGGCGTGGGGTTGCTGGGGTACGCGCTGTCGCTGTGGGCGGGAACCAACTACGAATCCCTCGTGCTGGATCGCATCGCACAACCCTTGGGTCTCGAGGATACGGTGATCCGCCTGAGTCCTGATCAATCGCGTCGCTCGGCACAGGGCTACACCGGGGTCGTGCCGGTCGGCAACTGGACCTTCCAGTCGCTCGCTGGGGCCGGGGCGCTTCGATCGACCGCCCGGGATCTTTCCACGTTTCTCGCGGCGAACATGGGACTGCGGAGCACGGCTTTGCTTCCGGCGATGGTTAGCGCGCAGAAATCGCGCTCCACGACGACCACCGGACGCATCGGACTTGGCTGGCAGCTCCTTTCGTCCTCGGCCGGGGATATCGTCTGGCACGATGGGGGAACGGGCGGATTCGCGAGCTTCATCGGATTCCTCGCGAACAAGCGACTCGGCGTCGTCCTGCTGGCGAACTCGGACTACCCGGTTGCGGACCTCGGATTCCACCTCTTGGATCCAGCGATTCCGCTCTCGTCGGCCCCAGCGGTGGTGACGGTCCCGCCGGAGTCGTTGAACCCGTACGTGGGCCGCTATCAGGGGCGGGATGGAGACGAGTTCAACATCGCTCTGCGTCGCGATCACCTCACTGTAGCGTATTCGGGCGATCGCGGGCAGGTTTACACTCTGTACCCGTCCTCGTTTCGCACCTTCTTTCTCACGCAGGTTTCCGCAAGCGCGACCTTTCAAACGAATGCCTTTGGGGTTTCGACCAACTTAAGGTGGACCCAAGGGGGTGTCACCTCGTCCTATCCCCGCCTCGCGGTGCCTCCGGAACTGGGAATCCGTCGGGAAAACTCCGGGTATCGGCTCACTCTGCTTGGGGACCCGTCCTCCCGATATGTGGTCGAACGTTCCACGGATTTGTTGCAGTGGATACCGGTTTCGACCAACTCGATCGGAGAGCTCGCGCCCGACCAACTGGGAACCGATCTGGCAACGACCCGCTTCTTTCGGCTTCGGTAGCGTTGGTCGATGGGGTGGCTCAACGGGCGTTGTCGGGCAGCATTACGGACTGGCCCACCTTGAGATGCCGGGCGTCCAGGTTGCGATTCGCCGCCATCAACTGTTGCAGGGTAATGCCATGGCTCCTGGCGATGAGGGCGGGGGTTTCGCCGGAGCGGATTACGTGGGTCTTCGGTCCCTTGGTAGCGGTGGCCGGGGCCGAGGTTGTCGATGGCGTGGCCGCTGCGGGTGAGTGCTTCGCCGTGGTGGCCGACCCCGGCGTGGCGCCGTGGGTTGTGACGGGCTTTGAGTTCGGACCGACAAAGCTGGGGGGGGGCGTGCGCGGGGCTGGCGCTGGGTTGGTTACTGGCTGGGGAGCCTGGACCAGGGGCTGGATGACGTTGGTTGTCCCAGGGCGAAGGCCCGCCTGGGTATAACTGGCAAGCTGTTGCGTCAGCCGCTGCACGGTCGCTTCCAG
>JANXMD010000377.1 GCA_025354845.1 Verrucomicrobiota bacterium
GTCCGAGAACGGCTTCGAATTGTCCGGCAATCGTCGGGGTCCCGAGCGGGCCTTCCGAATTGATGTTGACCTGAACAAGACCGGGACTGCCGCTGGCACCAGAAACCCGGACAAAGAACGTCTGACCCTGGACGCAAGGAACTCCGACGCGGCTCCAGGTAACACCCGACGAAGCGTTGTCATTGAAGCTTAGTTCCTTGAGGCCATCAAAGGGGTACTCGTTGCCCGGGTCGGGGGAATCCGAAGCGGGGTCAAAGATATCGAGCCGCGTGTCCATCTGACTGCCCGAGGTGTCCACCACCAGCACTCCCGTAGCGGGTGCCTCGACAACGTACCAATAGGAATCCGTCACCGGTTGACCGACTCCGCCGGTGGCGGTGCCGTAGCGGGGTTCCCGCGGCTGGGCTGTGCCGCCCACGGCACTGAAATAATGCCGTTCGCTCGACGACAGGGTCAGCCCCGCCGGCCGGCCACCACCGCCCTGCGAACCGGCCGGGGAACCTGGCGGTTTCTTCTGGAAATCATCCGTCACAAACCGTCGGTTCAGCTGGTTGCCGTCGTGCAGCTGCACGTCCACCACTCGGGAGAAGACCTGCTCGATCTGGCCCGAGCTGTTGCGAAGACTCACCAATGCCGTGTAGTGCCCCACCAACGCCGCGGGATTGTTGCCGGGATTGGCGGTGAACTGATTGCCCACCAGCCCCGGCAGGATCTGGTCATCCTTGTACCATTGAATCGACAGACCTGGATTGCCCAACTGATCCGGCGGGAGATTCAGCGACAGTGTCAGCGGGGAATTCGTGCTGGTGGTGGCATCCTTGGGCTGCAGGGAAATCTCCGGTACCACGTCCTGGGTGACCTGCAAGTCCCATGAAAACACCACCAAACCCCGACCAGGTCCCGTCTGACCGACAGGTCCCGGACTCTTTCCATCCACGACGATAAAATAAAATTCGCCGGCCACGGTATTGAACCGCAACTCGCTGAATTGAACACGTGTGGAGGCAGCCGTGCCCGCATCATCGTTGGCCGTAATGAGGTCCAGATTGGCAAAGGAGACCGGGTTCTTGGGGTCCTTCAGGCGATAAACCGCCAGCACGGTGTCCACAATCGAGCCTTCGGTGCTCAGGGTGGCGATGCCGCGGACTGTCGGACGCCAGGTCAGCCAAATCGAAGCTCCACCGGCAATCGAGCCGTGCACGGGTTCACCCGGAGATTGGAAGGTCGCCTTACTGTTGTCTCCCAGGCCAAATCCGTGGTCACCGTTCAACTGATTGGCAAACCCGTTTTGTCCGCCAAGGGCCAAGTCATCCGTAAACGGAAGCGGATTCAGGTCGGCGTAGGCCGCGAATTCCCGACGAACCCGCTCGCCCGCTTGATCCGAGACATCCACCGTATACGGACCGGCATCAGCGAATCCGAACCCGGACACCTGCAGGGCAGGCCCGGTCTGGCCGGCGAGGGGCCGACCATAACGAGACCATTGGAAGCGATAAGGCGGCAGACCTCCTGCTGTCCTGATCGAAGCGTTCAAGGTTCCACCGAGAGCCAGCGGAGTAACCGGCGCCACGAAATCAAGGACGACCAGCGGCGGATACCGGACATGCACCGTCTCGCTGGGCGTCGAGTAACCACCGCCGGTGATCACCACCTGATAGTCACCGGGACTGGTGGGCGACGTCCCATCCAGCACCAGGACGGGGCCGGTCGCGCCCGGCACCTCCACGCCGTCCTTGAACCATTGGTAGGAATAAGTCGCTCCGGCGAGAACCTTGACCGACAATTCGTTGGGTCGATTTCCCTGCAATTCGATCGACTCCGGCTGGCGAACCACCATCGGTCCTCCCACGTGAATCAAACCCACCTGTCCCGGGTTGAACACCGGCAGCCCCGGAACCCAGCGAACACGGCTGAATTGGTAATCCGGTTGGTCCGACAGGGGTTCGAAGCGGATCTCCAAACCGGCGGCCGGATTGAAGACTCCGACCAGGTCAAACAATCCCAAGGCCTGTCCGCCGGGATTTCCCACTAGGTTGTCTCCAAAATGGAGAGTCAGCGGAGCGACCGCCGCGGCTTGGCCGGAGAACGTGAGCGGATAGGAATTGTTGTCCGGGAAGATCACCCTCACACCCGCGGTGGTCGGCCCGCTCAACGGAGAATCTGGCACCCATCCCTGAGCACCGTACACAAACCCGACCTCAGGAGCTCCTGGAGTCGAGGTCAATAACTTGGTCCCAATCGACGCCACCGGGATCAGTTGATTGATCGTACCCGGGTTGGTGACTGGCGGCACAATCCAGTGTTCTCCCGAACCGGCAGGAACAAAGGAGACCGTGGTCTTGGAGTCTGTGGGCAGACTGGCGATCGGAATCGAAAACGAAGGCAGAACGGCGCCGACGTAATCGGGCACATCCAGGTCGCCCAGGGGTTGTCCCTGCCGGAGCCGCTCAAGAACTCCGGAACCATCCGCACTGAGTGAATACAATCCAGGGACACCGTCTACCCGCATTGCGACAACCAGGAACTTCCCGTCCGGACTCCAGCCCATGGGAGAGGTTCCACGGCCGAATTGCCGGCCCCCCGATCCTGAAACAGTCAGCTGCTTCCGATCGAACCCGGAAGGACGGATCTTGAAGACATTCGTCCCTTCACGGAAGGCCAGCCACTGGCCATCCGGCGACCAGACCGGATCATAATCGTTCAGATCCGGACCGACCGTAGTGAACGGTTCCGCCGTGGTGGACGCCGTGCCTGGAACATGGCGCATATTTCGTCCATCCGCATCGGCGACATACAATCCACCGGGAGCCAGAGGATCGTTGGAATTCAGCCGTGCACTTGCAGCCCGGTAAAAGGTCAGTGCGCCTGAAATTGGATCGACAGCCCCACCATGAAAGGCAACTCCGGCGAGCGCTTGCCCGCCAAACAACACCTTGGCGTCGGCGCTGCCATCGGGCTGCACCACCACCCGGGTGTTGGCCTCCGCCGAGTAGAAACTTCCCTCACCCGTGGGCGAATTGAAGACCACCCGGGTTCCATTCGGAACGAAGGCCTGGTGATCAACTTGGCTGTAGTTGAATCCGAAGAGACGTTCTTGGCCGGTGGCAATCTCCCGTTGAAACAGGTGTCCCCGGGCCGGTGTGGCTTCCGAGAGTCGTTGAAAATTCAAACGAGCACCGTCGATCGACACGGCCGGCCATCGCCCGCTGGTGATCCGTCGATCCAGCCCGCTGTCCAGGTCGGCAATCCAAATCGACCCGTCGCGATCCGCAGGTGATGGATGACGACTGTAAACTATTATCCCTCCCGAGCGTTGAATCACCCGCACAATGAATGTCCCAGTCGCCACATTGCCGGCCGGGTCACTGGCCGATACCAGCACGGTCGTGTCACCCACCGGGAAGAGACTGCCACTCGGTGGATTCGCCGTTGCCGTCAATGTGCCGCCCACCAGATCGACCGCACCGACAGCAAAGGTGGCAACTGCACCGCCCGCCGACCGAGTTTCAACCACTACCGGAGCCGGGGGTAGGGTCAGGATCGGCGGAACGGTATCCCTCACGACCACCGTTTGAGTGGCCGTGCTGCTGTTGCCGTTCCCGTCATTGAAGGTCCAGTG
>JANXMD010000408.1 GCA_025354845.1 Verrucomicrobiota bacterium
GAATCACGTCCGCAGGCGCTCCACTCCACGCCCGACGGGACGTATCCAAACCGGCAGCGCCGCTGCCGGACTCCACACCGCTCCGCGGGACCCGGGTGAGATATGACCTGCGGTGGCAAAAGACGCACTTTTCGTCATGGAGTCCGGTTGGGAGCGGAGCGACCTACCGGTTTGGAGCCCCCAACTGCAAGCAACAGCCGAACATCGCCACACCTTCTCGTTCGAAGCCCTTCTGCGCCGGTTCGATCTCCTCGTCGAAGCCCCTCGTCCGAGGTCGAATTCGCAGGCGTTTCCATCTTGAGCCTGCCGGGACGTTTCCAAACCGGCAGCGCTGCTGCCGGACTCCACACCGCTTCGCGTACCCCGGTGTGACCCCACGTGCGGTGACAAAAAGGCGCACCCGCTACTTTGGAGTCCGGTTGGGAGCAGAGCGACCTACCGGTTTGGAGCCCCCAACTGCAAGCAACAGCCGAACATCGCCACACCTTCTCGCTCGAAGCCCTTCTGCGCCGTTTCGATCTCCTCGTCGAAGCCCCTGGTTCGAGGTCGAATTCGCAGGCGTCTCCACCTTGAGCCCGCCGGGACGTGTCCAAACCGGCAGCGTCGCTGCCGGACTCCACACCGCTTCGAGGGCCCCGGCGTGACCCCACGTGCGGTGGCAAACGGGCGCACCCGTTGCTTTGGAGTCCGGTTGGGAGCGGAGCGACCTACTGGCTTGGAGGGCCCAACTGCAAGCAACAGACGGATTAAAGATCCCTCCCTGCCGGGTGCATATAAACAAAGAAGGCCGGGCTTTCGCCCGGCCTTCTTGAATTTGGCGTTTTAACGCTCCCTCAACTTAGTTGCGGGTGCGGTAGAACTTGTTCGACGTCGCAGTCACCGTGAACGGGCTGGCAGCGCCAGCGACGTCCGAGTAGGTGCCATTGACCGTGTCAGAGCCCTGGAGGGTGCCGACGTAGGTGAGGGTCACCTTGCCAGCAGCCACAGCCACGCCGAGGGTCGGGGTCACAGCGGGAGCACCGCCGACCGCCACACCGAGGAGGCCGACATCAGCCACCTGCATCGAGTTCGCCGTAGCGGCATTCACAACGGTCGGGAACACAACCTTGTACGAGGTGTACGGAGTGGTGTTCGCGAAGCCGTAGGAGCTGGACGCGAAGCGAGTGGTGGTGACGTTGAAGGTTCCGGAGGCGACGAGTTCAAAGAACACGCCGTCGTTGGAGCCCCAGATCTGGTAGGTCGCAGGATCACGCTCCGGCGAGTCGTTCGCCGTGGTGATGCTGATACCGCTGATGATCGTCGCACCGGCAGCCGGGGTGACGGTGAATCCGGTGTTCAGCTTGTCGAAGTTGAGGTACTTCGTCGCGCTGTTGCCGTCGAGGACATTGGGCCACTTCTCAGCAGCCGGGGTGTTGCTCGAGCTCGGGGTGATCGCGTCCTTGGTGGACAGGACGGTGGTCGCAACACTCGTCGGGATCATGACACCAAAGTAGTTGGTGCTGAGGGACGGATCGCCATTGGCGGGATCCGCAGCCGCAGCTGCCTTAGCCGTCACGGTCACGCTGTCACCGCCGCCGCCCTCTTTGTGGAGAGCCTCGAGGTAGTAGCGGCTGCCCTTCTTGAGGGTGATCTTGTTCTTCGTGGGCCACTGGGTGTCCACAAAGGTGTCAGTCCGGTTCTCCGGGTTGGTCGGATCACGACGATCGGCGACGACCCACTGATGGGGATCATTCCAAACCGGTTCCTTGGCAACGAGCTTCTTGTTCGCCGGATTGTCGTCGGTGCTCAGGTAGAGCTCAATGTGGTCGTCGCCAGAGACGAAGAACACATAGTCACCGTCGGCCGGAGGAACCACCAAGGCGCTCAAGCGAGAACCATAGTTGTCGGCCCAGTTGATGCGACCTTCGAGCATGGGGCGCAGCTCGTTGATGTCGGGAGTTCCAGCTTGGAACGCGGGGAGGTCGGTGAGGGTCTTGATATCGACGCCGCCGATGCCCTGCCAGACTTCATACCGGGAATTGCCAGCCAAGAACGCCCAGGACTTGAAGCTGACCGAGGAGTTTGCCGCGATGGCGTTCCCGGCCGCATCCTGCACGTTGTTGATGACCAAGGTGTAGCTGGTGGATTCAGCTTGACGCGAGGTGGTCAAGACGACCGTACGAGCGTTCACCTGAGTGGCCGCAGTGACGGTCAGACCGGCGATGCTGTAGTTGGCAGCGGTGGTGGCCGAAGGCGCCTTGACCTCTTCGGAGAACAGCAGCTTGACGCTGACAAGGGAACCGTCGGCGTTCGCGAGGAAGACAGAGGGCTTCTTGGTGTCAGGAGTGACGGTGAGGGCCGCTTCGTCGCTGGTGACCGACACGCCTGGAATGGCGATCAGAACCTTGAACTTGGCACCGTTATCGGCGGCCGAGGCAGCGGCGATCTTGTAGATCGGACCGTTGGCGCCCGGGATCGGGTTGCCGTTCTTGTACCACTGATAGAGGACGGCCGAGGAGTAAGGCGAAACGGTCGTGGCGAGCACGTCGAATTGAGCGGGCTCGTTGGCAACCACGCTCGCCGCGGCCGGAGCCGCGGTGATGGTGATTTTTCCGCCGGTTCCGTCGGCAATACCCTTGAGTACGGTGCCCTGGATCGGAGGCAAGCTGGCAGCTCCAGTGGTGTCACCCACCTTGCGCCAAGCAACCTGGCCCCAATCGCCGCCGCCGCCTTCCTTCTGGAGGTAGACGAAGCCGTAGGTCTTGCCAGCAGTCAAAGCGATCGGAGCCGCAGTGGTCTGGGCTGCGCCGGGTTCCTGGAAGCTATTGCAGCAACCAGCTTCCTCAGCGATCGGCGAATCATTGCCCGGGACTGGGAGGGCCGCACCGGTGACGTTCAGATAGAACTGCGACGCGTCGTCCGAGCGGACGAAGAAATCGTAGCTGCCCGTTTCCACGGGGGTGATGGTACCAGCGATTCGGGAACCATAGTTGTCGCCGTAGGTGTCACCGAAGTTTGGCTCGCCGAAGGTGAGACCATTGACGTAGCGAACGCGACTCGGGTTGCTGGGGAAGTCAGCAGAATCGAGCAAGTTTTGCACCGGGGTGCCGCCGATTCCGTCGAAGATCTCGAGGGAGAGGAAGCCAATGTCCGCGGACTCACTGGTAGTGGTGACCGAAACGGTCACAGCGGACGACACGTTCTGGGAGACGTCGCTGGCCACGACCGAGTACGCATAGGTCTTGCCGGGGGCGACGTTCAGGTCGGTGAAGTTCGTGGTGGTGATCAGACCGCCAATCTTGGTGGCGTCACGCGAGACCTGATAGGCA
>JANXMD010000426.1 GCA_025354845.1 Verrucomicrobiota bacterium
GCCTATCTTCGACGGCCCACCAGAGCTGATCGTGTCCAAGCGCGGCGCGACCTATGAACTCTTCTTGCCACAATACACTGGTAACGCGACGACGATGCTGAGCTGGAATCCAGGCGACACAACGTGGCTCGCCGCGCCGTCGGACTTGCGCGCGACGCGAGTGGAAAAGACCGACGAGATCTCGTGGACGCCGACGCCAGATGCCGTAGGCTGGCTGATCGAACGTCGCACGCTGGAAACCACCAGCTGGAGCGCGTGGAAGAAAGCAGCCGAAGTGAAGTCGCCGGTCAACCAGTGGCGCGCCCCCGAGCCGTCTGGCAGTGCTTGTGCCTATCGTTTGCGCGCGCTGGGCCTGAATCAGGCCACTTCAGATTGGTCGAAGACCAGCTACTGTATTGACCGCTAAGTCCCATGCTCCAAGGTCTCCTGTTTCTGACGAGCGCGTTGGATTTTGGCCAAGATGTCAGCCCCTTTGGCACGCCACTCGTAGCGGGTGGGCTTCAGGTTTCGTTCTGCGAGGTAGTCGGTGATGGCATAGGCGAGTTCCTTGACGCTCTGGAAGCTGCCATGGCGGACGACGTCGACGGTCAGATCTCGAAAGAACCGTTCGATGAGGTTCATCCAAGAACTGCTGGTGGGGGTGAAGTGCATGTGGAAGCGGGGATGCTTGCCCAACCACGCCCGCACCCGCGCGTGCTTGTGGGTCGCGTAGTTGTCCACGATCAGGTGAAGATCCATCCCCGGAGGAGTCTCCCGGTCGATCTGCTTCAAAAACCTCAGCCATTCGACGTGGGTATGCTGCGCGGCCGTCTGCGAAAGGATCCTGCCGTCGAGGTACGACAGTGCCGCGAACAGCGTGAGGGTTCCGTGCCGAACGTAGTCGTGAGTCTGGGTTCGGATGTGTCCGATTCCCAACGGCAACCCCGGTTGGGTCCGCTCTAGGGCCTGACATTGACTCTTCTCGTCGCAGCACAGCACCAGAGCTTTGTGCGGAGGGTTCAGGTAGAGGGCGATAATGTCCCAGAACTTGGGCTCAAAGTTGGGGTCCTTGGAGAGTTTGAAGGTACGCCGGACGTGCGGCTTGATGTCATTGCGGCTCCACAGCTTCTGGACGTGACTCTTGGACACCCCAGCGTGCTTGGCCATGGAACGAATGCTCCACTGCGTCCGGGTCAGCGGAGGTTGGGTCACTTCGGTCAGCACCTTGCTGAGCCGGGCCGCAGACAGCCGTATGGGACGCCCACTTCTCGGCGCATCGACAAGTCCATCCATGCCAGACTTCACAAACCGCCTCCGCCACTTCCCGACCGTCTGTTCGGGAATCTCCAGGGTCTGCGCAATCTCCTGGCTGGGGATTCCTTTGGCGGCCAACAACACGATTCGCGAGCGGGTCACAACCGATGCCGGAGAACCGCCGGCACGGACACGGCGTTCCAGCTCTTTGACCTGTTCAGGAGACAATTCGATCAACGGCGCAACCCTCGGCATGCCCAGACTTTGACACTTCAGCCTGTACTGTAAAGCACTTAGAGGTCAGTACACTAGCTTGGCCAAACACGCCTCGACCAAAGCCAAACCGGTGCCTCGCCGGCGGTGCTGCTCTGAAACTGCCAAATGCTGCAAATAACCTCGGCGGCCGTCGTGCCCGCACATGATACAACCGACAATCGCTCCATCAACAAACGCTACAAAACTCAATTCCGGATTGCGCTCCAGATACCTCGCGGTGGCTTCACGCGAGTCGGCGTCACGAATCCGAACTCCGCTCGTAGCTGTAAACAGCCCCATAACGGCGTCGTAATTCTCGATTGTCATGCTTCTAATATCCATGTGGTGGAAACAACGCAAAATATCGTAGTGAGCCACCGGGAATTCGACTGACAGCGGCCATATTAATATTACTGAGAGTGTGCGATAGTGTGTGCGGATTCTCTTTCGGCAATATTGATATTGAAGCCGCTCAAAAATCGGTATTTTCAACAGGTTTGTCGAGGCGGTTTTGGGAGGGGCAACTCTCGTTTCAAGTGTCCAAGGTTCACGTTCTTAGCGTCGTTGCGATTTGGTTGTCCTCCGCTCCTGCTTTCGTGCTTTCCAAATTCGATCCTCCTGGCTCGCCGAAGTCCGAAGTCCAAAGTCCAAAGGTCCGGCCGGCAAGATGCCGGCGCTCCGGGGGGGGCGGATTACGGTGCGGCGGCGAGGGCTTCGGTCGGCGTGAGACCTCGGGCGCGGAGGGCGCGGAGACTCAAGGCGTCGTGGCGCTTGGCCAAGCGCTGGCCATTTGCATCAGCTACCAGTGGGGCATGGTGAAAAGCGGGTGGGACGAGTTCCAAGGCCCGGTACAACAGGAGTTGCCGCGCGGTCGAGGCCAGCAGATCGGCTCCGCGCACGACTTCGCTGATGTGCATCGCGGCGTCATCCACCACGCAGGCCAAATGATAGGCAGGCAACTCATCCTGGCGCCACACCACGAAATCTCCGAAATCGCGACCGCCGACCAGGCACTGCGGGCCAAAATGGCCGTCCACAAATCTCACGGCCTCGCCGGCCGGCACGCGAAACCGCCAAGCGACCCGACCGACCTCCCCGGGTGCCAATCGTGCTGATCGACAGGTGCCCGGATAAATCGGCTCGTCGTCCCCGGCATGTGGTGCGGCGATGGCGGCGAGGATGTCGCGTCGGGAACACCGGCACGGATACACCCAACCCGTCGCCTGCAACCGATCCAGGGCCGCGCGGTATTGGGGAAGGCGTTCGCTCTGGGAGTACGGTGCAAAGGGCCCGCCGACGTCCGGGCCCTCGCTCCACTTCAGCCCCAGCCAGGTCAAATCCTCCAGAAACGCCCGGACGAATTCCGGCTTGGCGCGGTCGCGATCGAGATCGTCATTGCGACAGATCAGCGTCCCACCGGCGGCACGCGCCCGTTCCGCCGCGATGCAGAACGTCCGCGCATGCCCGACGTGCAGGAGACCCGTCGGCGACGGGGCAAGCCGGCCGCGATAGGGGGCTGAAGCCATGGAAGCGGGGTGAAGTCAGCTTTCGGCAGCGATCCATTCCGAGAACGCTGGCATCCGGCGTCCCAACAAACGTTCCGCAACGCTGGAGTCCAGCGAGGTGTCCGGCGATCGCGGCGCACCAGTGTAGGATTTGAGGCTGTTCGCCTCGATCCGAGGTTCGTATCCGGCGGCATGCGCCGCCAACAGACGTCCGATTTGCAGCCGCGACAGTCGCTCGCTCCCCGCGACGTGCAGCACGCCGGTGGCCCCGATCGCCAGCAGGTCCCAGGTGGCGCGGGCAGTCGCCTCGGCGGGAACGGGACTGCGAAACTCATCCTCGAACAGGGAGAGCGTGCGGCCGGCGCGCCAGGCCAGGGTCATCTCCTCATTAAAGGCGCGATCGCCCGTTGGTGAAACCCCGGCATTGAGCGAGGTCCGCAGCACCAGGCCGCGTGGATGCTGCAGGACGATTCCCTCCGCCTCGACCTTGGTCTCCGCGTACACGCTGCGCGGATTAACCGCATCGTTCTCGACATAGCCGCCGCGAAGGCCATCGAACACCAGGTCGGTCGAATAAAACACGAACGGCACCTCGGCGGCGAGATCGGCGAGGAAGCGGGTGACCTCGACGTTGGCACGGCGGGCGCCGACTGGATCGGCCTGGCAGGCTGGTGACTTGCTCATGGCCGCGGCGTGGATCACGGCCATCGGACGATCGGCGAGAAAGCGCTCGCACACCTCGCGCGGGCGGGTGAGGTCGAGGTCGGCCCGGGTGAGTCCAACGACCCGGGCGGCGGCACCGGACACAAAGGTGCGCACCAGCCCATGGCCGATCAGACCACCGGCACCGGTGACCCAGATGCAGGGTGAGGAAGAAGCGTTAGGCACGGGAGGACTAAACAATTCAAAATGGGGAAATTAAAAATTAAAAATTGAGGAACCGACGGCCCACGTGGCTTCGGGCTGAATTTTTAATTTCTAATTCCCCATTTTTAATTCTCTCTTGGCCCGCCCCATGAACTCCCCCCTGCCCTTTCGCGCGGGCCTCAGTGCGCTGCTGCTCGCCGGCTCGAATTGTTGCGACCTTTCTGCCGCCGTTCCAATTGTACCGGTAGCGGAGCTGCAGCCGCTCGCCGCGCAGGTGCGCCGGGTGGTGGATGCCTTGAGCGAGATCGGTGCGCCTCTGTCGCCAGTCGATCAAGCCGCCTTGAGCGCCGCGCTCACCGAGTCCAACCCCGCGCTAGCGGGCCCCAAGATCCAGTCGATCCTCGATCCGCGCGTCCTCTTCTCGGTGAATATCAATCCCGAGATGCGCGTGAAGGTGGCCCCGGGCGACGCCGCTCCGAAGCTCACCGAGGCGGGATGGAAGACGTTCCTCGTCAAGGTCCACAACGAGGCCGGGACGACTGCCCAGTTGAAGGTCACCAGCCCCGAGGCCGGTCGGCTCCACGGCTCGCCGGCCAGCGAAGTCGGGGAGCGTTGGCTGATGGCGGAGATGTTCAATGGACAGCCCTTGACCCAAGGACTCGGGGGATTGCCTCTGGAATATCGGGTAATCCAGCTCTATTCGCGCGACGCCGGACGTCGCGAGGCGAAGTTCACGTTCAACGTCGGCCAAGGCACGCAGGATCTCGGATTCCGCGCCGAGGCGAATCTCCTGTTCACCGTCGATCCGGCCCGGGAAGTCCGGCTGCACCTCCGCGACGAAGCGGGGAAGCCGACCACCGCAGCGCTCTGGGTCACCGATCGGCAGGGACATGTCTATCCCGCCCAAGCCAAGCGACTGGCCCCCGACTTCTTCTTCCACCCGCAGGTGTATCGCGCCGACGGCGAAACCCTGCGGCTCCCCGAGGGCCAGTACACGGTGATGTTTCAACGCGGACCGGAATCGATCCCCGAAACCCGCCAGGTGACGGTGGATACCACGGGCGGCGATTGGAGCTTCCAGGTGGTTCGCTGGATTGATCCCTCCACCCGCGGCTGGTGGTCCGGCGACCATCACATCCATGCCGCGGGGTGCGCCCACTACGAGAAGCCGACCGAGGGAGTGCTGGCATCCGACATGATGCGCCACGTACTCGGCGAGGACCTCAAGGTTGGCGCCAACCTCACCTGGGGCCCCTGCTTCGACTTCCAGAAGCAGTTTTTCCGCGGGGTGGATGATCCGGTGTCCCAATGGCCGTTTCTGCTCCACTACGACGTCGAAGTCAGCGGCTTCGGCTCCCATGAATCCGGACACCTCTGCCTCCTTCGACTCCGTGACCAGATGTACCCCGGCGGGACGTCCAAGCTTCACTGGCCGAAACTCGGCTTGAACACCCTGAAATGGGCCAAACAACAGGGAGCCCTCGTTGGCCCCGCGCACAGCGGTTGGGGACTGGAGATAAACTCAACCGAGCTGCCCAACTTCAAAATCCCTCCCTTCAACGGCATCGGGGCCAATGAATACATCGTGGATGTCACCCATGAAGTGCCAGGTCCCGATGGGAAGCTCGTCCCGGCCGTGGACTTTCTCTCGACCGTCGATACGCCCTTTCCGTGGGAGTTGAACATTTGGTACCACACGCTGAATGCTGGCTTCCGGACCCGCATCAGCG
>JANXMD010000454.1 GCA_025354845.1 Verrucomicrobiota bacterium
CGGCGACGTCCGGCATCCTGGCGGTACTCGGGGCCTGCTTCCTGTTTCAGGCGATCAATTACCTCGGGGGTTGGTTCCGCCTGATTGATGTCTTTGGCCTGAGCCTCAATGGCATTCGCAGCGGATCCTGGTGGCAGTTGATCACCTTCCAGTTGCTGCACTCCTTTCCTTCTCCCTGGCACGTCGTGGGAAACGGGCTGGTCATCTACTTCTTCGGCCGGACGGTCGAAACGATCCTGGGTCCGTCGCGATACCTGACCGCCTTCCTGACCGGGGGAATCGTGGGGGGATTGGTCCAGTTGCTCGTGTTCCTCGCCCATCCCGGAACCGGGGCGCTGCCCGTGGTGGGCGCGTCGGCGGGCGCCTCGACCCTTATCGCCATCTTCTGCCGGCTCTACCCGGAGCGCGAGGCGACTTTCATCATCTACTTTTTCCCGGTCCGGCTTCGGGCGCAATACGTCCTGTGGGCAGCTTTGGCCATCTCCGGTTGGGGGGCCTTGTTTGCATGGTCTGGCGTGGCGGAAGGGGCGCACCTTGGCGGTCTGCTCTTCGGCATTGCCTGGGTGTCGGCCATGAATGAGGACGGCGTGGTCAACGGGTGGATGGCCCGGATTCGCGGGATGCTGGCGCCGCGTCCAGTGGTCCGACGTCCGATCGACACCGCCCGACGGCGGAAGCTGGAATTTGATTCCGTGCCCAGCAAGAAACCGGAGGCACCCAGTGAAGAGTTCATCTCCCGCGAGGTGGACCCGATTCTCGACAAAATCGCTGCGCACGGCATTCACAGCCTGACCGACCGCGAAAAGCGCATTTTGGAAGCCGCCCGCGACCGGATGGGAAAACGCTGAGCAAGGTCGAAGGTCGAAAGTCGAAAGTCGAAGGTTCAATTCGTGCGCATCCGTGAAATCCGTGTCCTCCCCGTTCCCATCCGCCGCTCGACGGGTGGTCCCTCGCCCCGGTAGTCTCGGGGGCACATGATTCAACGTTATTCGCGGCCCGAGATGCGGGCGATCTGGACCGATGAGAACCGTCTCAGCATCTGGCTGAAGATTGAACTCCTCGCCAGCGAGGCGCTGGTGAAGTCGGGTGTGGTGCCAAAGAGCGACTTCGCACGCATGAAGGCCGGTGCCGACCGGTGTTTCGCCGACACCGCCGCCCTCACCGCCCGCGCCAAGGAGTTGGAGAAGACGCTGAATCATGACGTCATTGGGTTTACCACCGCGGTGGCCGAGCAGATCAATGATCCCGCCAGCCGTTGGCTGCACTTCGGCCTGACCAGCAGTGATATCGTCGACACCGCGTTCGCCGTGCAGATGGTGCAATCGGCCGACCTGCTCATCGCCGACGCCGAGAAACTCCTACCGGTCATCGCGCGTCGCGCCCGGGAGTACCAATTCACCCCCTGCATCGGTCGCAGCCACGGCATCCACGGTGAGCCGACGACCTTTGGATTGAAGCTGGCGCTGATGCATGAGGAGTTTCGTCGTGCGCTGGAGCGCCTGAAGCATGTCCGCCAGGTGGTCGCGGTGGGCAAGCTTTCCGGCGCGGTTGGCACGCACGCCCATCTTCCGCCGAAGGTTGAGGCGCACGTTTGCAAGCAGCTTGGATTGCGTCCGGCGCCCATTGCTACCCAGGTCGTCCAGCGCGACCTCCACGCCGAGTACATGAACGCGCTGGCGTTGATCGGCGCCGCGTTCGAGCACTGGGGTGTGGAATTTCGTCATTTGCAGCGCACCGAGGTGCTCGAGGCGGAGGAGCCGTTCACCAAGGGCCAGAAGGGCAGCAGCGCGATGCCGCACAAACGCAACCCGATCACGTGGGAACGCCTCACGGGATTGTCGCGCGTCCTGCGGGGCAACGCCGTCGCCGCGCTCGAGAACGTGGCGCTCTGGCACGAGCGCGATATCAGCCACAGCTCGGTCGAGCGCATCATCTTCCCGGACTCCTGCACCTTGCTCGACTACATGCTCGGGCTCGTGGCGCGCATGATGGATGGGCTCGCGGTGTATCCCGAGAACATGCGGCGCAACATGGAGCTGAGCCTCGGCATGTGGAATTCGCAGACC
>JANXMD010000389.1 GCA_025354845.1 Verrucomicrobiota bacterium
GTGAAGAACAGCACCGTGACCGCGCCCGCCGCCGGCGAGAAACCCGCGGGATATCGGGAAACGATCACCGGTCCCGTTGGCTTTGAGCTGGTCGGGATTCCCGGCGGCGAATTCCAGATGGGCAGCGCCGCCGGCGAGGCCGGTCGCAAGGACGACGAAGGCCCGCAGCGCAAGGTGAAGATTGATCCCTTCTGGATGGGCAAGACCGAGGTCACTTGGAACGAGTATGAGCTCTTCATGTTTCCGGCCTTCGAGAAGGGCACCAACGTTAGCACTGAGCGCGTCGATCGCGAGCTCATGTTGATGATCGAGTTCCCGAAGCCCGCGGACGGTGGGAATCCTTACGTCGGTAAGGAGGCCGATGCCGTCAGCCGTCCCACCACGCCGTATGTCGAGATGAGCTTCGGCATGGGCAAGGACGGGTATCCGGCCATCAGCATGACCCACATGGCGGCGCTCTATTACTGCCGCTGGTTGTCGGCCAAGACCGGTCACTTCTACCGCCTCGCCACCGAGGCCGAGTGGGAGTACGCGGCCCGCGCCGGCACGACGACAAAGTTCTTCTGGGGTGACGATCCCAAGCAGGCCAAGGACTACGCGTGGTTCTTCGACAACGCCGACAACAAGTACCAAAAGGTGGGCCGTAAGAAGCCCAATCCCTGGGGCCTGTACGATATTCTCGGCAACGTCGCGGAGTGGACCATGGACGGCTACAAGGCCGATGCCTATGCCACGCAGCCCGCCGAAAATCCCTGGGTGCCGGGCTTCGCGGAATACCCGCATGTGGCCCGCGGCGGCTCGTGGGACTCCGAGGTGGATGGCCTGCGAATCGCGGCCCGCAACCCCAGCGACAAGGACTGGAAGATGCGCGATCCGCAGCTACCGAAGTCCAAGTGGTACCTCACGGACGCTCAGTTCCTGGGCTGGCGTGTCGTACGTCCGCTGAAGATTCCGGCCACGCCCGAGGAGCTCGAGAAGGTCTGGACCAGCTTCCCGGTACCGGTCCGCAAATAACCACTAGCGGTGGTTCATCCGTCAAGACGCCGGATGAAACGAGACACGGGGCAACGTTTTCGTTGCCCCGTTTTCGTGCCCGGGTAGGCTGCCGACGTCCCCAGCGAATTGAACGCAACGCAATGCCTGTTTGAATCGTGCCGCCCGTTTGGGCGTCCGAGTCGCAGCCAATCATCACCATGAACGAGTCCTCCATCCTCACGCCGTTCTCCCGGCGCAACTTCATCACCACCGCCGGCGTGGCCACGGTCGGCGCCCTCGCCGCCAATCGCTTCGCCTACGCCGCCGGCGGCGACGAACTCAAGATCGCCCTCATCGGCTGTGGCGGCCGCGGTTCCGGTGCCGCCAATCAAGCGCTGAACGTCCCCGGAAACAAGCTGGTGGCGGTCGCCGACGCCTTCAAAGACCGCATGGATGGCTCCCTTCGTAGCCTGAAGGAAGCCCACGGTCCCAAAGTGGACGTTCCGGCCGAGCGTCAGTTCGTCGGTCTCGACGCCTACAAGCAGGCCATCGCCTTGGCGGACGTCGTCATTCTCGCCACCCCTCCGGGCTACCGCCCCATCCACTTCGAGGAAGCGGTGAAGCAGGGGAAGCACATCTTCGCGGAGAAGCCCGTCGCCACCGACGCCCCCGGCATCCGTCGCTTCCTGGCCGCCGCCGAGGAGGCCAAGAAGAAGAACCTGAAGGTCGGCATCGGCCTCCAGCGCCATCATCAGGCGGGCTACCTCGAAACCGTGAAGCGCCTCCACGAAGGTGCCATCGGTGACATTCACACCATGCGCACGTACTGGAACGATGCCGGGGTGTGGGTCAATCCGCGCAAGGAAGGGCAGACCGAAATGGAGTACCAGATGCGCAATTGGTACTACTTCGTCTGGCTGGGCGGTGATCACATTGTCGAGCAGCACATCCACAATTTGGACGTCGCCAACTGGGTGCTCGGCGGGTACCCCGTCAAGGCTCGCGGCATGGGCGGCCGTCAGGTTCGCACCGGCAAGGAATACGGCGAAATCTTCGATCACCACGCCGTGGAATTCTTCTACGAGAGCGGTGCGGTGAACTTCAGCCAGTGCCGTCACATCCGCGGTTGCTGGAGCAGCGTCAGCGAGCATGCCGTCGGCACCAAGGGCAGCTGCGATGTGGGCGGTTATATCATCAAGCCCACCGGCGGTTCGGTCTGGCGCCGTCAAGGCAAGGACAAGGACCCCTATCAGGTCGAGCATGACGATCTGTTCGCGGCGATCCGCGCCGACCAGCCGTACAACGAGGCCTTTAACGGGGCCAAGTCGACGATGACCGCCATCCTCGGTCGTCTCGCCACCTACTCCGGCACCGAGATCACGTGGGAAGACGCGCTGAACTCCAACGTGGATCTCCACCCCGACAGCTACTCCTGGGACACTGTCCCGAAGACCCTCGCGGGTCCGGACGGGTTCTATCGGGTGGCCGTTCCGGGGCAGACCAAGGTCATCTGAGCTCAGGTCGGCGCTTTCCGAACGCTTCCAGCCCGCTTCCAATTTGGAGGCGGGCTTTTTGTTAGGTTGGAGGCATCGACTCAGGAGGCGGGAGTTCTGGAATCCACCCGCGATTCCGCGCCCGTGCTCCGGATGAATTCCTGCCGGACCCGCTCGCGCTCGCGTTGGATCAGGTCGGGCGTGGCGCGCGAGCGATTGAGAATAAACTCGGCCATGGCGAGCGCGACCTCGCCCTCGCCGGAGAACACGCCGTTGGCGCCGCTGGCGCGCAGATCGGTGGCCTCGCGCAGGTAGGCGGTCCGGGCGAGGATTCCAATGCCGGGATTGAGGCTTCTTGCTTGGCGAACGATCTCGGACGCTTGGGGCAGGCTCGACGCGGCCAGGATTAGGACCTCAGCGCTGGCCACACCGGCGTGTTCCAATACCTCGATCCGCCCGGCATCCCCGTACACCACGGGCACACCGTCGACGCGGAGGCGTTGCACCGTTTCCAGGTTCATCTCGATGAAGACCGGGGTGATGCCCTGATCGCTGAGCAGGCGCGCGACGGTTTGTCCGACCGGACCGTATCCCACCACGATCGCGCCGTGGGGCGGGAATGCCACGGGTTGGCCCGCAGGCGATTCGGGATCCGTCTCGGGGGGGATCCAACGGGCCAGGGCGGGCGTGTTGCGGAGGAAGCGTTCCATGCGTCCGACCGCCTGGAAGAGCAGGGGATTGAGCGTGATCGACACCATGGCCGCCGCCACCAGCACGTTGGCCGCGGATTCCGGCAGCAGGTAGAGCTGTCGACCGAGGGAAGCGAGGATGAAGGAGAATTCACCGATCTGGGCCAGTGCCACTGCGACCGACAACGCCGTCCGCAGCGGATACCGACGCAGGAGGACGAGAATCAGCGCGACCAATGGCTTGCCGACCAGCACCACGAAGAGGGTGGCCAGGACCAAGCCGGGCGTTTCCAGAAGGGAGCGAAAATCGAAGAGCATGCCGACCGACACGAAAAAGAGGACCGCGAAGGCATCGCGCATGGGCATCGCCTCGGTCGCGGCGCGGAGGCTGAATTCGGAGCGACCCACCACCATGCCGGCGAGGAAAGCGCCGAGCGCCATGGAGACGCCAAATACCTTGGCGGAGCCGACGGCGATTCCGAGGGCCAGCGCAAGAATGGCGAGAGTGAATAATTCACGGGATCCGCTGCGCGCGATGCTGCCGAGCAGGCGGGGAATCAGCCAGCCGCCCACGACGAACGTAAAGGCGATCAGGGCGCCGATTTTTACGACCGCCATCCCGGCAGCCGCCGCGATGCCCACCAGGGAACTCCCGGTGCCCGGCGCGAACAATGCCGGGAGCAATACCAGAACGAAGACCGTCAGCAGGTCCTCGACCACGAGCCAGCCGATGGCGATGTGGCCGGTGGGTGTGTGAAGCGCCTTGTTGTCCACGAGAACCCGAGTGAGCACGACCGTACTCGCCACCGACAATGCCATGCCGAAGACCAGCCCCGCCTGCCAGTTCCAACCCAGTAGGTGCATCAATACGGCCCCGAGCAGGGTGGCGGCCACGCTCTGACCCAACGCGCCGGGAATGGCGATGCGCCGGACTGCGAGTAATTCCTTGAAGTGAAACTGCAGCCCGACGCCGAACCTCAGCAGGATTACGCCGATCTCCGCCAATTGATCCGCGAGGCCTTTGTCGGCGACAAAGCCGGGGGTCCGCGGGCTGACGGCGATGCCCGCCAGCAGGTAGCCCACGATCGGCGACAATCCCAGACGCTGAGTGATCAGCCCAAAGATCAGCGCGGCGATCAACGCCCCGGTCAGGGTTAGGATGAGGTCAAGGTCGTGCATGCGGGGCTGGGCGCGCCGGTACGGGATTTCGACCAGCGTTCCGAAACCCTAGCGGGCAACGCGCACCGGGGCCAACGGCGCGCGTCCCAAAACTCGAACCGGCGTTCGCGAGCGATTCGGACCACCCGATCACTCGTAGGTGAAGGTGAGGATGCCGTCCTTCAACGTGGGAGGATGTAGCTGAAACAGCGTGTCGCTGGTTACCCGGAAGAATTGGGTTCCGGTGGGGACGGCCGTTTGGATCCGATGCGTCCCCGTATGTAGCGAATACGCTGCCACCTCGAAATAAGGTCCGTCGACACTGGAGGCGGCCTCGAGATGCGGCCAGGGCGCATCGGGCGGACGATCGAATTGGGCCTGGATCCAGTCCACGTAGGAAGAGATCCGAGTCAGGTACATCGCCGTTCGCGGCTCGCTGGACTGGGTGGGATCGAGGATCCACGCGCCCACGAGGTTGTCGAATTCGTAGAATCCACGCCGGTCAAACACCGCGGCGCTGAAGTCACCGGCGTCCGCGGAGGTTCGAAATTGTCCCTCCACGGCGAAGTTCACGCCGGCCAGCTTCCATTTTCCGTCGGTATCCTTGATGAAGGCACCGCCGCCTGAATCGCCGACGGTCACGGTTCCAAGATCCGCACCGCCGCGGTTGGAGAAGTAGGCAATCAGGAAGCTGCCGGTGATGCCGTCCGACGGTTGCGCCTCGTAGAGTTCCTCAACCCGGTTGGTGCCCCAC
>JANXMD010000492.1 GCA_025354845.1 Verrucomicrobiota bacterium
CACCTGTTTGACTACCGTGCCGATGGGGAGCGCCCCGGAGGACGCGGTGATGCTGGCGGATCGAAGTCGTGCGTAATGAGTGATGGAATTCGGGGCTGCGCCTTCCGAGCGGGTGACGAGACTGGACAACTGGATGAGCTCATTCCTTCCGTTCCGGACGAACACCCGGTCCAGATCGGCAGGCGTTAGGCGCGAGGCCCGTTCCAGCTGGGCCATCACCTGGTACTCCTTGCCCTCGACCTTGATCCGGCTGAGGTCCAGGCCGCCGAAGAGGATCTGTAGCGTGCGCGAGATATCCTCAATCGTGACCCCAAGGGCTGCGGCGCGGCTTCGGTCGATGCCGATCCGCAACTCCGGTTTGTTGACCTCGTAGCTGACGCGCACATTGGTGAGCAGTGGCTTTCCCACCTCGTTGGTCATTGCCCGCAGGCGATTGGCCATGGACGTGGCGGTGGTGTTGAGGGCGTTCAGATCCTGATTCTGGAGCACCAGTTCGAAGGGGGTGCTGTTGAAGCTGGTTTCGATGGCCTTGGGCAGATTGGCGATGGCGATGCCGCCCTCGACCTCCGCGAAGAAACGCTGCGCGATGCCACCTGGACCGTTCACGATCTCCTGGGTGTTGCGCTTGCGTTCGGACGGATCCTTGAAGCTCACGAACACGATGCCGAAGCTCGCCGCGCCCGGGCCGCCGAAGGCTGGGGCCACAATGGCGCCGTAGCTCTTCACCTCGGGGACGCTGGCGATGATCGCCTCCGCTTTCTTCAGTTGGCGATCGGTGAATTCTGAAGTCGATCCATTCGGCGTGAGGACGAGGGCGAACATCCGGCTCTTGTCCTCCTGGGGAAGGAAATCCTGCTCCAGCGCGCGGTAGGCCACGACGGTCAGACCCAGTGTGCCGAGGGTGATGCCCACGATGATCAGACGGTGCTCGAGCGCCCAGTGCAACAGCCGCAGGTAGCCGCGTGTGAAGGCGTTCAGCGCGGTCTCGAACCACCGGAAGAGCCCCTTGACCTCGTGGTCCTGCACGGGCTTGAGCCATCGGGCGGCCAAGGTGGGAGATAGGGTCAGCGCCACGAAAGCCGAGATCGCCACCGAGCCGGCCACCGCCACCGCAAACTCGATGAAGAGGCGTCCGGTGGTGCCCTTGAGAAAGGCCAGCGGGGTGAACACCGCGATCAGCGAAAGGGTGATGGCGATGACTGCGAAACTGATTTCCTCCATCGCTTTCTGCGCCGCCTGCAACGGCGCCATGCCTTCCTCGACATGACGGAAGATGGCCTCCAGCACCACAATGGCGTCATCGACCACCACGCCGATGCTGAGCACCAGGGCGAGCATGGTGAGGATGTTCACCGAGTAGCCGAGCAGATGGAGCAGGGCAAAGGTGCCGATGAGGGAGACGGGAATCGCCACCGCAGGAATGAGCGTGGACCGGAGATTGCGGAGGAAGACGAAGATGATGAGCACCACCAGGCCGAAGGCGATGGCGAGCGTCTCCCAGACTTCGCTGATGGCCTTTTCGACGTAGATGCTGGCGTCGTAGGACACGGAGAGTTCCGCCCCCTCCGGGAGTGAGGCCCCCATCGCCGCGAGCTCCGCCCGGACTCCCCGGGCCACGGTCACGGTATTGGCCTTGGCCTGCTTCACCACGCCCAGAAAGACGCAGGGCTTGCCGAGCGCGCGGGCGATGGTGCGGTAGTCCTCGGCTCCCGCCTCCGCGCGTCCGATGTCGCGCATCCGAACCAGGGTCGTGCCCTCGGTGCGGATGACCAGGGAGTTGAACTCATCCGCCGTCTTCAGTTCACCGCGGGTGAGGATGGTCATCTCGCGGTCGAGGTTTTCCACGCGGCCGCTGGGCAGCTCGATGTTTTGCTGCTGGAGCGCACGCTGCACGTCGAGAACCGTCACCCGCCTCGCCGCCATGCGCTCGGAATCCAACCACAACCGCATGGCGAAACGTTTCTCACCGCCGATGGTAATGGATGACACCCCGGGGATGCCCTGAAGACGCGGCTTGATTTGGCGTTCGGCCAGGGTGGTGAGCTCCAGCGGGGAGTACCGGCTGCTGTTCAACGCCACCCAGATCACCGGCTGGGCGTCCGCGTCCTGCTTGGAGATGATGGGTTCGCGGATGTCGACCGGCAGCGCTCCGCGGACCCGGGACACGCGGTCTCGGACATCCTGGGAGGCGATGTCGATGTCACGCGAGAGGTCGAATTCAATGGAGATGCTGCTCACACCCTCGCGGCTTTCGGAGCGAAGGGTTTTGATGCCGGAGATGTTGTTGACCGCCTCCTCGAGACGTTCGCTGACCTCGGTTTCCACGACCTGCGCGTTGGCGCCGGGATAGATCGTGACGACGCTGACCACTGGCGGGTCGATGTCCGGCAATTCCCGCACGGGCAGGCGTGACAGGCCGATGATGCCAAACAGCACCAGCGCCAGATTCATCATCGTGGCGAGGATCGGGCGTTCGATGGAGATCCGGGAAAGGAACATGGGTAGGGATCGTAGAAGCCGTTCAGGCGGTGGGCGCGATCTCAGTCGTCACCGAGTGTAGGGGGCGGAGGCCTCCGGGCCTGCAAGCTCCACCGTGGCACCTGGACGCAACTTCTGCACGCCCTCGACCACCACCAGTTCACCCGAGGTGAGTCCGGACAGAATCTCGACACGTCCGGCCAAGCGTAGCCCCACCTTCACCGGCTTCATCGACACCTTGTGCTGGGCGTCCACGGCGAACACGAGGGTGGTGTCTCCATTGTTCAGGATCGCGGGCTCAGGGATCACCAGCGCCAACTTCCGCAACTCCAGCGCGAGATCGAGATTGGCGAACATGCCACCGCGCAGCCGGCTGCCGGGATTGGGAATACGAGCCTTCACCAGGGCCGTGCGGGTGCCGGAATCGAGTTGCGGGGAGATAAAGTACACTTCGCCGTTGAACGTTTCCCCCGGGAAGGCGGCGACTTTGAAGCCGACGGCCAGCCCCACGTGGATCTGGCTCAGGTACCGTTCGGGCACGCTGACCTCGACCTTTACGGTGTCGATGTCCACCAGGGTGGTTATCAAGGTATTGCGGGTGATGACCTGTCCCGGGCTCACCTGTCGAGAGGCGGTGATGCCGGCAAACGGGGCAAGGACGCGGGCGTCGGAAAGGAGCCGGCGTTTCAGGTCGACGCTGGCCTCGTTGACCGAAAAGGTGGCGGAAGCTTGGTCGTAGTCCTGCTGCGAGATGAGCTTGTTGCGGTACAGGTCGGCGGTGCGCTCGAAGGAAGTTTTTGCGAGCCGGAGATTGGCATCAGCCTCGGCGAGGGATGCCGCGAGCT
>JANXMD010000510.1 GCA_025354845.1 Verrucomicrobiota bacterium
CTCCATTGTCGACAGCTTCCAGAGCACCTCCGGCGGTGGTGGCGGTGGTGGCGGCGGTGGTGGCGGCGGTGGTGGTGGTGGACAGGGCGGCCAGCAGGGCGGCGGCGTGTTTGCCGTTCCCCGTGTTTCCGTCACCGGCTCGACCCAGGGCGGCCAGGGCGGCGGCGGTGGTGGTGGCGGTCAGGGCGGCCAGGGCGGAGCCGGAATCACCGGTGTGACTCGCACCAACCTCATGGCCTCCGTTCAGGTTATGGTCCGTCAATTCTTCCAGGCTGCTGGTGTCAGCTTCCCGCAGGTCGCTGTTCCGGGACTCGGAGCCGGTGGTGCGGGCGGCGGCGGCGGATTCGGCGGTGGTGGTGGATTCGGTGGCGGTCAGTTCGGCCAGGTCGATCCCAATGCCGACACCAAGGCCATCTTCTTCAACGATCGCGCTGGCATCCTGTTCGTCCGTGCAACTCTCTCGGACCTCGACATCATCGAGAAGGCCATCCAGGCCCTCAACGTTGCGGCCCCGCAGGTCGAAATCGAAGCCAAGTTCGCCGAGACCAGCCAGAACGACAGCAAGGCCCTCGGGTTCAAGTGGCTCGTCGGTAATTTCCTGATGGGTGGCGGAAAGCTCGGCCTCAATGGCGGAACAGCTCCCACTTACACCGGTGCCGCCACAGCGGCGAACCCGGCCGGTACCTTCCCCGGCCAGACGGATCCGCTCTCGGGTCTGACCACCGCCACTTCGCCGGCAGCAACCGATCAGAACATCAGTTCCGGCCTGCGTAATATCGATGGTGCCCAGAACCCGATTCCCACCGTGGCGACTCTCACGGGTATCCTCACCGATCCCCAGTTCCGCGCAGTGATCAATGCCCTCGATCAGCGGGATGGTGTCAACCTCCTCAGCGCTCCGAAGGTCCTCACCCATAGCGGTCGTCAGACCCATGTCGAAGTGGCTGACGTCAAGACAGTGGTCACTGGTCTCCAGAACGGAGGTCAGATCGGCGGCGGCGGTGGTGCGACTGGCGCTGGTGGCGTCGGCCAGACCGGTGGCGCTGGAACTCAGACCCAGAACTACAACACCACGACCTTCCCCTTTGGTCCTGCGCTCGACGTGATCCCCTACGTCTCGGCAGACGAGATGTCCATTCAGATCACCATCATCCCGTCCCTTACCGAATTCCTGGGTTATGATGATCCCGGACAATTCGTTCCGCAGTCGCAGGCGTTCGTCGGAAATACGGTCGCCCTCCCGATTCGCGCCGTTCTGCCGCTGCCTCACCTCCGCGTCCGTACGGTCACAACTTCCGCGACCATCTGGGACGGCCAGACGATTGCCATCGGCGGCCTGATCGCTGAGGAAGAGAACAAGATCAAGGACAAGATCCCGGTGCTGGGTGACATCCCGCTCCTCGGACGCCTGTTCCGCAGCGAGGCCTCTTCGAGCATCAAGAAGAACCTCATGATCTTCGTGACCGCCCGCATTCTGGATCCTGCCGGTCGCCCGGTTCACGATCCGAACAACATGCCCTACGACCCGAACTCGACGCCTTCGTCGTCGTCTTCTTCGTCGGCCGCCTCGCGTTGATCCGTAGGAAACCATCATCCCTCAACCCTCGACTCCCACGAAGCTTCACGATTGCGAACGACCGTACTGGTTTTGTCGAAATTGTAAGCTAGGGTGAATTCGAATATGCCATTCCTCCGCCTCAACCCGGAACGGAGCTCAGCGCTCCGGATCCTGGTCTCGATTCTGGCTGTCCCCATGGTCAGCTGGGTGGCTGGCGCCGCCACGGTTTTCCTTCCGGATGGCGGGGAATTCCTGCCGACCGGACCACTTGCAGGGGATCAAACCGCCCCAGCCGTTACGTTCTCGACAGAAGGGGGATTCCTTGTCTGGCAGGACAGCTCCGGGAATGGAGACGGTGCAGGCATTCGGGCTCGTCGCATCGGGAAGACGCTGAGTGGGTCCTTTCCCGCGTTTTGGGTTAATTCCAACCCGTCCTACATCAACGAATCCCCCGACGTGGCGCTTCTTGGTGACGGCGGGGCAGCTTTCGTCTGGCAGGGCGGCCCTCTTGGGCGTTCGGGCATTTTTGCTCGATTCTTGCGTCCGATGACCACCATCGCTCCGAGTTTCGTCAGCGATGAGCTCGAAATCTCGGCAGCCGGCGGATCTCTCAATCAATCTCCGCGGCTGGCCCGGCTCCTCGACGGGAGCGTCGTCGTCACCTGGTCGAATGTGGGACAAGATGGCGACCTCGCCGGAGTTGTGGTTCAAAAGTTGAGCGCTGCCGGTCAAAAGATCGGCGCCCCGTTCATCGCCAATGTCACCACGGCCGGCAACCAACGCTCTCCCTCCATTGCGGCAACCGCGGATGGGGGATTCACGATCGCCTGGATCGGTGAGAATCAACGCTTCGATCGCTCCGCCGATGTCTTTGCACGAGTTTTCAGCCCTTCCGGATTCCCGCTCTCCGGTGAAGTCCGACTGAACGCCAGCACCAACCTGTGCTCGGCTCCTGCCATTTCGGCCCTCCCTTCCGGCGGATTTGCAGCCGCGTGGTCGGAATACGATTACGAAGATCTCGCGAGCGGCTGGGATATCGTCGCCAGCGCGTTCGATGCCTCCGCCGCCGCCGTTCGTTCTCCTGAACGGATCAACGCCTACCGCCTCTCCAACCAGATCAATCCGCGTCTGGCGGTAGCTGGGGACACGATTCTCGCCACCTGGACGAGCTTTGGACAGGACGGGTACCGCGAGGGCGTTTTCGGGCGCTATCTTGCGGTCACCGGTGAAGTGGCCGACGACGAGTTCGGGTTGAATGACACCGTGATCAGCCAGCAAAAAGAGCCGACGGTCGCATCGGATGGTGTGAGCCGCTTTGTGGCCGCTTGGACCTCGTTTCAATCGGTTGCAAATGGGTTTGACGTGATTGCCCGCAAGTACGTCAAGCCAGCCTCAATTGTCGCGCTTCAATCCACGCTGGAACTGGCCGCCGACGGCGCACGCCTCGGGTGGTCCACCGAAGCGGGAGCCAACTATCAAGTTCAGCGCTCCGCCGATCTTACCTCCTGGTTGAACGACGGGGCGACCCGCAAAGCCTCCGGGTCCTCGGACTCGGTCACGGTTCCGCTCAACTCGGTCAGTTCCTTCTTCCGCATCGTCCGCCTGCCCTGAACGTCTATGTTTCGCCCCCTTTCTGGATTCCTAGTCGCTGCGGCGCTGTTGGCCCCGATGCATCGGGCGCAGGCGTTCTCCCTCCTCGGTTCCAAGGCCACCTGGATGACAGGAGCCGTCGGGTACCAAGCTGGTGAGACCGGTGGCCCCATGTTCCTCGGAGATGGCTATCGATGGAACGTTCCCGTTCTGACCTACGCCTTCGATGACTCCTTCCTGACCTACTACGGCAGCAACGGAGTGGTGGCGATTGAGGCCGCCATGAAGGTGCTCAACAACATCCCGGCGGCCGACTCGATGAGCGAGTCGATGAACGAATTTCCGACCTACACGCTTCGCCACAACAATTCGGCGTCGGCTCTTGGCCTTCTGGATCTCAAGACGTTTGCACTTTCCTACATGCTCGAGCGAATCGGCGTGGGAGCTCCGGAGCGTTGGGTGTACTCGCTGAGGCAGTTCTTCACCGATGCGGCAAATATTCAGCACTTTTCCGTGCTGAACCCGAACTACGATCCGGTCACCTACCATCAGACGTCGTTAGTCAACGGAAGTCAGTTCACCTACCAGATTTTCCGCTACCTCCCGGGTGACAATTACACCACGGTTAATTTCCCGGTCGACACGGCGGCGCCAGCGTTTTCAACGGCTGCATACTACTGGCAAGCATTCGTGACCTTCAACGGGCAGGGCGGTAGCCTAGCGGGAGCCACGGGAACCTATTTTCCCAACATTACTCGCGACGAGTTTGGTTCGATCAAATACCTCTACCGCACTCGGAACTACGCGGTGGAAACCCTTCTGCCGGATGTCGTCGGTGGGACCATTTCAGGCCTATCCGTAGGCGCCGCGGGAACCGGGACTGGAAGTACGGGCGGTGGCGGTGGTGGTGGGACTCCGGATGACGTTTGGACCCCAACGTATCAGGTTGCGGTTGGCGGGGGTGCCGGGAATAACCCCTGGAGTATCGTTGCCACATCCTTTGGAACCAACGGCGCAACCACTGGGACTGGAACCGTCACGACCCCAGTTTCGACCAACACGACTTCATTTGTCGGCACCGCCATTCGTCCGGGAGTGGGAAAGCTCGCTTTTGCCCGCATTGGTTGGGATTCGATCTTGGGGGCCACCACGAAACCCTACGCGGTCACGTGGACTGACAGGTACATAATCAATGGTGTGCTTAGGACCCAAAAGCTCTCCCGTTCGGTCACGGTTCCGGACTTCCTGTTCTCAGCGGGCGACGAGGGCACCATTCAGCACATTCCTGCAATCGTGAAGCATTCCACGACGGGCGACGGGTACGTCAACAATTCGCTCCTCAATCGTGTTGGGGGTGCGGGT
>JANXMD010000549.1 GCA_025354845.1 Verrucomicrobiota bacterium
GCCCAGCTTCTTCACGAGAGAATTGGTGAAATCGATCTCCAGGCTTGGCTCGGTATAGCTGAAGTAGTGGGGACGGAAGCGCAGTTTGACATCGTCGCCCAACAGGTCCCGGAAGACCGCTTCCACCGTGCCTTTGAGATCTCCGACCGTCACGTTGCGGTCCACATAGAGACCTTCGATCTGATGGAAAGTCGGATTGTGCGTGGCGTCGGCATTGTCTCGGCGATAGACGCGGCCCGGAACGATGATCCGGATGGGTGGCGGCATCTTCTCCATGACGCGAATCTGCACCGACGAGGTGTGGGTGCGGAGCAACGGACGACCGGCACCCTCGACAAAGAAAGTGTCCTGCGCATCACGCGCCGGGTGATCGGCGGGCGTGTTGAGTGCGTCGAAGCAGTGGTACTCGTCCTCGATCTCCGGACCATCGGCGACGGCGAATCCGAGGCGACGGAAGGCGCGGACGATGTCGTCGGTCACCTGCGTGAGCGGATGCAGCCTGCCGACACGACGACGGCGGCCGGGAAGGGTGAAGTCGGCGGGCTCGGACGGGAGGGCGGCCTGGAGCTCGAGCAGTTCACGACGCGAGGCGAGCAACGCTTCCATCTCCACCTTGGCGGCGTTGATGGTCTTGCCAGCCGCTGGGCGCTCCTCCCGAGAGAGGGTTCCGAGCTCCTTCATCAGCGCGGTGAACTTTCCGCCGGCGCCTAGATAGGCACCCTTGGCGCGCTCCAACGCGGGGAGGTCGGTGGCGGTCTGAAGTTCGGCCAGCGCCGCCTGTTTCACGGACTCGATTTGTTCCAGCAGGGCCATGGGAGGGAAAAGAATCGGAGAAAACGGCTCGAGAAGCGAGCAGAAGGACGCGGGGTCCGGATCGACCTGATTCAAGCAAAACGGGCGGCCATCGACGGCCGCCCGTTGCTTAAATGCGGTGCAAAACCCGGGAACGAATTCCCGGATGCGGCTTAGGCCTTGACGGCCTTGGCATTGGCATCGGCCTTCGCCTTCAGTCCGCCCTGGGCCAGCTCCACCAGCTTGCCAAAGGCAGCGGCGTCGGTGGCGGCGAGGTCGGAGAGGACCTTGCGGTCCATGGCGCACTGGGCGGCCTTCAAGCCTTCCATGAAGCGGCTGTAGGTCATCCCGGCGGCACGGGCAGCCGCATTGATGCGGATCTGCCAGAGATAGCGGTATTCGCGCTTCTTACGACGGCGGTCGCGATAAGCGTATTGGAGTCCGTGATCGACGGCGTCGCTGGCGTAACGGTAAAGCTTGCTGCGCTTGAGGCGAAAGCCTTTGGCGAGCTCAAGCATCCGTTTGCGACGTTTGCGGGAGGCAACTGCGTTAGTAACGCGCATGGTGGTGTGAGGTTAAAGTGGAGACGGGTCCGGTTGGATCAGCGGGTGAACGGCAGGCACGCCTTGATCTTGTAAACATCACGGCTGCTGAGCATGAAGGCCTTGCCGAGACGGCGACGGCGCTTGGAGCTCTTGCCGGACAGCAAGTGGCGCATGCCGGAATGATGGGCCTTGACCTTGCCACCCGCGGTTATCTTGAACCGCTTGGCTACCGATTTCTTCGTTTTGATTCCCTTCGGACGACGCATAAAGAGCGCGCAGCATAGGAATCCGCGACTTCGGTGCAAGGGATTTTTATCCTTTCCCCGATGACGTTCCAGCGAGCGTCCGCTAGGATCACTCCATGACACCCCGACGCAAGGCCCTGTTTGCGGCGGTTTTGACACTATTGATGGCTTGGGGGCTGGCGTTCGGGGGTCGTGCGATTTCTCGCGCACTTCGCGTCACGCCGGACACGGTTCTGGCATTCCTTCGCGAGCAGGACCTTTCGCACCTCTCCGGAGAGGCCCGAGGTCGCGCCCTGCGCAAGCTCGCCAGCCTGTGGAACGCCCTCTCGCTCGAGGAACGACGCACCGCCCGGGGGAATCCGTTCTGGCGCCGCTGGTTTTCCGCAATGACCGACGAGGAAAAGGCCGCATTCCTCGAGGCCACCCTGCCCTCCGGGTTCAACCAGATGATGAACGCCTTCGAGCAGATGCCGCCGGAGCGTCGCCGAAAGGCCATTGAGGAAACCGCGAAACGCATCCGGGAGGCGCGCGAAACCGCAAAGGCCGATGCCGACGCTGCCGGGAACGAAGACGCGTCGCCGGATCCCGGCCCGCAGATTTCTCGCGAGGTGCAGGAACGCGTGGTCCAATCAGGACTCAAAACGTTCTACGACTCCGGGTCCACGCAGTTGAAATCCGAGATGGCCCCGCTGCTCGAGGAGCTCCAGCGCAGCATGGAAGGCGGGCGACTCTTCCGCGAAAACCGTCGTCCCCGGCTCGGACCCTGACCCGCAATGCCCCTGCGTCTCGCCTTCACCTTGGTCGAACTGCTCGTGGTCGTCGCCGTCCTTGGCGTCCTCGCCGGCCTGCTTCTCCCCACACTAGGCCGCGCCTCCGCATCGGCACAGGCTACGGGGTGCCTTTCCAATCTGCGGCAGGTGGGCATCGCTCTACGCGTGTATCTCGATGAAAATCGCAACGTCCTTCCCGTGATGCAAAATCGCCCCCGCGGCGCCGACGTTCCGGTGGGAACCGCAGTGGAGGAAGTGCTCGCCCGCCCCTTGGGAAACACTCAGGTTCTTCGTTGCCCCGCCGACCGCGCCCGCTGGTTCGAGGACACCGGATCGAGCTACTTCTGGAACTTTCTCCTCAACGGTCAGCGCGCCGATCAGGTGAAGATCTTTGGCCTCACGGTGCGCGACAACCGCGTCACGCTCTTCAGCGACAAGGACGGCTTCCACGCCGCACGTGGAAAGGGCCGCGAGAAGAACCACCTGGATTCAGACGGGCTGGTGAAGACTTTCTTCGTCCTGGAAACGGAGCCCTCAGCGCCATGATTCAGATCCAAGGCGTCCAAAAGACCTTCGGCACTCGTCCTGCCGTGCGCTCGCTCGACCTGCAGGTTCGGCGCGGCGAAATCTTCGGCCTACTGGGCCACAATGGCGCTGGGAAAAGCACCACCATCGGCATGCTGCTTGGCCAGGTGTGGCCCGACGCCGGCACTCTGCGCATCGGCGGACACGACGTCTTCGCCGACCGCACCCAGGCGTTATCACGCGTCGGTGCGATCTTCGAGGCGCCGGTTTTTTACGACTACCTGAGCGGCTGGCGGAACCTGCAAATTCTCGCCGGCTACACCGCACCGACGTCGGTCGCGCGCCTGCGCGAAGTGGTGGACTGGGTGGGACTGACCGGTCGCGAGAAGTCGCCCGTGCGCACCTACTCCCACGGCATGCGCGCGCGTCTCGCCCTCGCGCAAGCGCTGCTTCCGAATCCCGAACTGCTCATCCTCGACGAACCCACCAACGGACTCGACCCCGAGGGCATCCACGAGATGCGCCACACCATCCTGCGACTGCATCGGGAGATGGGTTTGACCATCCTTCTGTCCAGCCACCTGCTGGTCGAGGTGGAACAGCTATGCTCGCGCATCGCGGTCATGAACCAGGGCGAAAAGGTGTTCGACGGCACTCTCTCCGAAGCCCGCGCGGGAACCACCTGGGTACGATTAGTGACCGATGTCCCCGACGCCGCAGCCGCACTTCTGCTGCAGGCCGGATTGATCACCAGCCACGCGCCCGGTGGCCGACTTGAAGTCGCCCCAAACCACAGCGCCGCAGCAATCGCCAAGTGCCTCGTGCAGGCCGGGCATCCGATCCATGAGCTCACGCCGGAACGCCGGACGCTCGAGCATTTCTATCTCTCGCTCGTCCGCTCCCGAACCCCGGCAGCCGCCGACTCCCCTGCCCGTCCCGCCTGATCCGCCTCCCTCGCCGAACCGCCATGTTCCTCACCCAGTTCCAACACGAGCTCTGGAAGCTGTTCGGCAAGAAGCGAACCTACATCGGCTTTGGCGCCTTCCTGCTCGCGCAGAACGTCATCATCCTGATGTTCCGCTTCAGCAACGCGACGGGCATGATGCGACGCACTCTGGAAGGCGGCGGTTATCCGGTGGCGGACTTCATCACGGCCATCACTGTCGCCACCCAGGTCGTCATTCCCATCGCCTACCTCCTGCTTCCGTTGTACGGCGCGCTGATCGGCGGCGACCTGGTCGCCAAGGAAGCGGAGGACGGCACGCTGCGCATGATCCTCGCGCGCCCCATTTCGCGGCTGCGACTGCTCACGCTGAAATGGTTGGCCGGCGCCCTGTTCTCCGTAGTGCTCGCGCTGTCGCTCGGGCTCTTTGGCTAAGCCTTCGCCTCGCTGTGGTTTCCGCAGGGCGGACTTTTTGCCACACAGATCGGTGAGGGCCCGGGCTTCACCCTCTTCAATCCTGGTGAAGGCCTCGAACGCTACCTACTGGCCCATGTCATCCTGTGCAGCAAGGCGATCACCGTGATGGGCATGGCCTTCGTGTTTTCCTGCTTCAACATGAAGCCGGCCGCCGCGACGGTGTTGGCCCTCACCTTCC